>CAUYYY010000020.1:0-12463 GCA_963577165.1 Planctomycetota bacterium
TGGCCAAGTGGCTAAGGCAACGGATTGCAAATCCGTCATCGCCGGTTCGAATCCGGCCGGCGCCTCTGTGGTAACGAACTTCCGGTCCGCTAACATTTTCGCGCTTCGGAGAAGTGGGATTGTCCTGCCCTGCTCCAGCGCGTACGAACAGGAGTTGAGCAGGTCCCGACGTCGTGTGGACCGGGAGATACGCTAGAACGCGGCATTCTGTCGCTCGTTGGGATTTAAGACCTCGCAAGCCTGGTCGGCTCCTTCTTGATCGGCCTGTTTTTTCCACGCGGCCAACCACGACACACATTGACGAAGCGCAACTTTGCCGATGTTCGATTTTTTCTTCACAAAATGGTCGTATTTTGGTATCGTCGCGGTGCTGGTCCTGACCGGTTGCGGGCTGCCGATTCCCGAGGAAGTGCCAATCGTATTGGCTGGCGTGCTGAGTGCCCAGGGAGCGATGGACGGCCGCTTGGCATTCGCCGCCTGCGTGATCGGTGCGATTCTGGGCGATTGTGTGATGTACGCGATCGGCTACCACTGGGGGCATAATCTGCTGAAAGACCATCCGCGGTTCGCTCGTTTTTTGCACGCCGAACGAGAAACCCGATTTGAGGAAGTGATCCAGAACCACGGATTCAAGGTGATGCTGTTGGCCCGGTTCATGGTGGGCATTCGCTCGCCGGTCTATTTGGCCGCGGGGATTGTGCGGATTCCGTTTCGCCGATTTTTATTGATCGATCTGTTTTGCGCCACGCTGGTCATCGGCGTGTTCTTTTCGCTATCCTATTTCTTTGGTCAACAGGTGGTTGATTACTTGCGCACGTTTGAAATCTGGTTGACCATCGCACTGATGGTGTTGATTTCGGCGGTCTGCTACTTCTACTGGCGACGGCGGGCGCGAATCGTGGAACGTGTCGTGGGTCCGGAGACGATGGGTTCTGAGTCGACGGGGCCGGCGGGCGATGATTCGACAGAAGAGCCACGGACTGAGCACGGATGAAACACTGATAAAGCGGCTCGCGTTACAAAAAAACGGCTCCCGCGTGGGCGGAAACCGTTTTCGGAGACACTACCTTACGAATGGGTAGGTCATTGATTCGATTTTGTGCCAGTTGCTCTAGCGACAGCCACAAGTGGGAGCGGCGTCACAGGTCGGAGCGGCACAACCGCATTTGGGCCGGCAGCACTTGGGCTTCCGACACTTCGGCTTGCAACATTTCGGCTTCCGACATTTCGGCTTCCGACACTTAGGCTTGCAGCACTTCGGTTTGCGGCATTTTGATTTGCAACATTTCGGCTTCCGACATTTGGGCTTGTAGCACTTCGGTTTGCGACATTTTGGTTTGCAACATTTAGGTTTCCGACATTTGGGTTTGCAGCACCGGGTCTTGTGGCATTTTGGCTTGTGGCATTTTGAATTGCAGCATTTCGACTTACAACAGCGCGTTTTGCGGCAACCGCATGTCGGCGCGGCACCGCAAGTGGGAGCAGCGCCACAGCCATAGCCGTGGCCCATTGCGCTGTAGTCGTAGATCACGTACTCCGCGAATTCGCCTGCTTGGGCTGTGGACGTGCCTAGGAAAATCAGCAGTCCCATACCCAGCGACGCGATGATGATTCGGCCTTTCATGGGGAGGGGTCCTTTCAAGTGAAACGATTAGGGTGAAAATACGGATGGTAAGGCGCAGTTTTTACGACCGCCGCCATGTGACGAATTTTGGTTCGCGACGGATCGCTATCACGCGTCGAACCATGGTCCACTATCGTCGACGCAAGTTGCCTATCTTCATCAGACCAGATGCTATGCCCAGAACTTAAAGATTTGCCATGTCGATTCTGCTACCCGACTGGCCTGCGCCGTCTGGTGCGGTTGTTGCGAAGATTCACAAAAAACGATGAGCCGATTGGTCCGCACCAGCACGGCCGTCAACGGTTGTCCGCTGTCAAAATGTCCGTGCGGCAAACCGAGCATGTCACCCATCGAGACAGCCGCATAGGTATCGTTGCGAATGGTGGCGACCCATGAGCCTTGCACGGGCGTGAGGCTGTCCGACCCGATTTCGGCGATTTCGAGAATGCATTCGAACGGGAGCACAAAATCGGTGTTTGCCTGCTGCAACATGAGGCCGTCGATGACGAGGACGGCGTCGCGAATGGGAATTTCGAGGAGGAACGTTGATCCGACACCCGGTTGAGACTCAACATGAATTTCTCCATTGTGCTCGGCCAAGTTGGTGCGTACGACATCCATGCCGACACCACGGCCGGAAACGTCTGAAGGCTTGTCGGCCGTCGACAATCCGGCGTGAAAGACCAACCGCAGGGCCTGCTCGTGGCTCAGGGCGTCGGCTTCCTTCGGAGTATAGATGCCTTTTTCAACGGCCTTGCGACGGAGTTTCTCGGTGTCGATGCCTTTGCCATCGTCTTGTATCATGATGATAACGTGAGACCGCGTCAGCTCTGCCTTGATTGTTAAGTTGCCTGTTTCACTCACGCCGCGAGCGAGCCGCTCATCGGGTTTTTCGATCCCGTGGTCACAGGAGTTACGGATCATGTGGGCCAAGGGGGCGTCGAGCGCTTCGACCAGCGACTTATCGACCTCAATATCTTCGCCGATGATATGGACGTCAATTTTCTTGTTCAATTGGTTGGCCAACGTGCGGACCATCCGCGGCAATTTGGAAAACAGGCTGCGAATCTCCACGCGTCGCAGCGATACGACGCTCTGTTGTAGGGCGTTCGACTGGATGTTGAAGGCGCCGTTAATCTGCCGGAGTTCCTCAACCAGCGCGTGCATTTTGCCGTCTTGAACCATGCGAGCATGCACGTCTTTGAGCAACTCGGCCGTAATGAACAGGTTGGAAACATCGTTGAGAAACGAGTCGACTTGTTCCTCTTTGATCCGAACCATGCGTGCTTTGCCCGCCTTTGGTGGGGCGTCCTTGTCATCTTTAGCCGCGTCGGTCGCTTGGTCAGAAGTTGGAGAGGAGGCATCGTCTTCTTCAGGACTGACGTTATCCCCCGTGACCGAGGGTGCGCCGTCAAGCTGGTTTAGCTCGGGCCAAAGGTGGTCTCATACAAGCTCGAGTAGACTCGCGTCGACGTCCAGCGGACTATCGTGAATGGTTTTGAAGTCAGCGAGTGCCTTACGAACCGCTTCGGCCAGTGCCGGCTGCTCGGCCGATTCGGCCCAGTCGCCAAATTGCTCGCCACGGCTTATAAAGTCCGTGCCATGCTGGTCGGTATATTTGTTTTGACTCGCTACGAGAAATACTTCTAAAAGAGACGCCACTTGAGCGAACACATCCTCGTCGCCACATCGTAGTGTGGCGCCGGCAAACTCTTCGGCGCTGGGCCGAGAGGGTGCGGACGACGCTTCTTCGCTTTCCTCAGATGGAAGCGGCTGTCCGTCGTGGTAACTTTCGACAAGGCTGCGGGCCCGGTGGGCCAATTCGTTTGCTATGGGCAGTTCCGATTGGGCGATTTCGTCGGCCAGCTGTAAAATTTGGTCGAGCAGCCCTTCTTCGGGCGTCTTTTCTAAACGACACTGGCCAGCAATTCGAGCGATTTCGTCGAGCTACTGACATTCCTCGTCGCTTAACTCGTCATCGATGTCCCCTTTTTCGGATCGTTGCAGCCGTGACTCGAGCAAGTCTAAACCACCTACGAGAAGCCGTTGCAGATCATCCGTCAGCTCCAAGTTCTGCTTGCGAACTTCGTCCAAGGTGTTCTCAAGCGAGTGGGAGAAAACCTTGATTCCGGTCAGTCCAAGGAATCCGGCACAGCCCTTGATCGAGTGTACGGGCCGAAAGACGGCGTTGATCGCGTCCGCGTCGTTCGGGTTCTGGCGAAAGGCGGCCAGGTGGCCCGGCAACGAGTGGAGCGAGTCAATCGCCTCGTCCACAAAGTCGGCGATTAGTTCTTGGTTGTTTTCCTGATTGACTTCAGTCATGGTCGCATGAACCGATGTAAAAGAACCAAATGTTGTTTCGAGTTAGCTGAGGTACGCACCATACTGCTTATATGCTCAACTAGTTCGCCGCCGTGGTCTGGCTTGGCTCTTTTTCAACCTACTTCCGTTGAACCAACTCTTCGAGTGTGTGCCACCATCGATCGATTTTACCGAACGCGTCCTCTAAGGCATTTACGATGGGCTGAAAATTGTCGACCGGCTTAAAAAAAACAAGCTTCGGCGCCACGCCGGAACGAACGCAGAACGTTGGTCGTCGTCACGACTCCGGTAAGCATGATCACCTGAATCCCGCCGTCGAATTGCTTGATTTCCTCTAACAACTCCAGTCCGTTGATCTGCGGCATCTCGATATCGAGTATGACGACCCGGCAGTCCTTCTGAATCAACATCGGAATGACCTGAGCCGGATTGTTGAGCGACACCACGTCGCAACCCTCTTTCGTGAGCTGTTTGGTCACGAGGTCGGTCATTTTAGGATCGTCATCGATGTGGAGGACGACGCGATTAAGCGTTGGTTTCATGGCTTTCAGGCTCACTTTTTATAGTTGATTGTCTGCGATGATGGCGCATCACTTCTGTAATTCGGCTGTAATTCGGCGTGCGACAGGGCACAGTTCTTTCCTATCTTCTCGGCATTACCTATTTAGCATAAACCATATCGACCCAAGAAGCCCTCGAACCGTCACATGCCGATTGACACGAGATTATCGAAAGTTGGTCTCAAACAATCGGCGTCGCGACGACTTTGCGCGACCTATGATTGGGTAGAGGTGCTCCAAACAACGTGCTGACCGCTCCAGATGCCCAGTAGGCCACCGGTCATAGTGAGAATTAGCAAGATAGCGAAAAAGGGGACCTACCCATGACTTCTTCTGCTTTTAAAAGTGAGCTACCGCTTCTTTATTCCGAATTGGTTGTCGACCCCGAATTCGGCGAGATCGTCGAAATGTTTGTCGATGAAATGCGGCGGCGATTGGAAACATTGCGGCAGCACTTCGAGAGTGGCGACCGGGAAGAGCTCCGACGTGCGGCCCATCAGATCAAAGGAGCGGGCGGCAGCTATGGATTCGACCAAATCACGCCGTTTGCGGCACAGCTTGAGTCGGTCGCAAACAACCAGGCCTCGGAAGACGAGATTCGCGTCGCCCTCGATGATCTGATCGCGATTTGTAGTCGCATTCGAGCCGGGGTGCCAGAAGAAGGTAAAGAGTTGAAGAGACAGGCCCGGCTCTTACACTCTTCTTTCGGCGGCGGCCCGCAACGCCACCAGATAGGGCACCGGCTGGCTGCCCAGCGCGTTGAGCACGGTGCCGCCGGCGGTAAACGTGTGGGTTACCCAGTCGGGTTGCCCATATCGCAGCAAAGCTTTTCCGCCTTCGCCCCCTCCGACATAGACTTCGACACCCGCGTCGGTCATCCGCTTGAGTTGCCTGACAAAGCGGCGAGTTCCTTCTTCGAATCGTGGGTCTTCGAACATTCCGAACACGCCGTTGTAAAAGGCGACGGCACCGTCGACGCCAGCGGACAGGAACTCGCCGATTTTGCTCTCGAATAGCTGGCAGGTCTGCGGCCCGACGTCGAGCTGTTGTTCGTGGGGTGCCAGTTCTTCGACGACATTTCCGTCGGCGGTGACAAAATCGCACGGCACGATAAACTCGATCCCGCTGGTCCGGTCTGCGGTGACCATGCGGCGTGCCTGGTCGATTCGTTCGGCTGGAATAAAATAGGGCTTGTCGGCATGTGCGGGATCCTCGGCCACACCGAGACAGTAATCGTGGCCATCGAGCTGCGCGACGGCTTTTTTGAGCGCCATCGCCAGCGAGCCAGCGGTCAAAACGCGGCGAATCGTACCTCGCTGAATCATTGCCTCGAGATCATCCAGCTTGTCAGTTTTCAGTCCACTGAAGACGACCAGTTCGGTTTTGAGACAGCGGAGCATGGGTCCGGAAAACTCGTGAGCGACATACGTGCCCAGACAAACTCGGTCCATGGCGGCCGGCACGACGGTACTCGATGCATCCGTGCTGCCGGCCGAGAGCGCCTCGTTTACGTACAGGGTGGCCACCTTCGTAGCAAATTCATTGGCCAATTTTGCCAAAGGCTCACTGAGCCGTGGCAGATCGTCACAGGTGGCCTTCCACAGGACACATTCGAGCCCATAGCGGCGTGTGTTCTCCAACACCATCACACTGCCCGGAGCCGCACGGTCGATGGACTCTCCGACGTGATCACGAATGGTTACGCTCGACTCATCGAGCCAGTCGCTTAAAAGCGGCACGTCGCACTCCAGCAATTGACCGAGCCGGTCCGCAACGGCTTGTAGTGTTCCTTCCGGCTGGCGACCGATGTGGCCGAACACGATCTGTTTCCACCCTCTCTGGCGGCCGAATTGCAGTGTCTCAACCATCGAGCGGAGTCGGATATCACCTTGACCACTTTTTTTGCCCGGCTTGGCATCGACATCGCCGCGAATCAATACGGGCGTGCCGCTCGGGACATCGGCAAAAGATTCGAGTTGCGGGATCGCTCGTAGATAGTCGGAAAGCGTGCCGGATGCCGGGTCGTCACAGCGGAGCAGGCGACGGCACCAGGTGTGCATTTGTTCGGCGGTTAGAAGCATCTGTTTCCTCTCGATTGTTGATGTTCTGCGACCTTGTTCGCAGACTCGCTACGATACACGAATCGCCACTGTAATCCCAGTATATGTCCTCGAAAGTTGGGTCGCCGGTTGACCGACGTTTGGACGCACCGATAAGATGTTTAGCACACCTCGCTTGCGAGCTGAGTTTCAAGTCCACAACACACGACAGAAAGCACCCCGGCTGATGTATCACGACAGACTCTGTGGCTTGTTCATCAGCAGCCGGGGTGCTGGAATCTTAAACATTTGGACTCCCATGGATTTCCCGCGATGACGTTCACCCTTCCCTATGGCTTAGATGCTGTGCTGGAATTGGAAATGGCTTCCGATGCGTTGTTGGCCGTAGCGGATGCGCCCACCGAACCGCCCCTCGCGGACGTGGCGGGGGCCGTTTCCACGGCACTCAAAGAACCGATCAACTTCCCGCCGTTGGCACAGGCGACGGTTTCGGGCGATCGGATTGCCGTGGTGGTCGAGAGCGGCGTGCCCCAATCGGTGGATTTGGTCATCGGAACCGTTCAGAGCTTGCTGGCGTGTGGGGCCGACGCAGCAAACATTACGGTTGTTTTGGCGACCGATTCGATAAATATGGCGGCGGACAATGTGCGAGCGATTCTCCAGAGGCAACCGGACAACAACTTACCTTGCGATGGTTGCCACATTGTGACGCATGACCCCACGGACCAAGCCAGCCTATGTCATGTCGGCGTCTCGGCAGATGAGCGGGCCATCCGAATCAACCACATCATCCACGAGGCCGACCTGGTGTTGCCGATCGGCTGCCTGCGTTCACCTTGTGCGCCAGGCTTCCGAGGAATCCACGGTGGCCTGTTTCCATCGTTTTCCGATTCCGAAACGATCGATCGCTTCCGCTGGTGCGAATGTTTGGAATCGGACGCCAGGCAAGCCAAACTGCGTGAGGAACCCGCAGAGGTTGCCCGTCTGTTGGGCATCCTGCTCACAATTCAAGTGTTGCCCGGGCTCAGCGGCTGCGCAGCGCGTGTGTTGGCGGGCGAGACCCGCAGCGTCGAGCGGCTGGGCAAGCAGTTGTGTGAGGCGGCTTGGCATTTTGACGTCCCGCAACGGGCGAGCCTCGTCGTGGCGGCTCTCTCAGGCGGCGCGGAGCAGCAGACGTGGGAAAATGTCGCGAGCAGCCTGGCGTCGGCGGCGCGGGCCGTCGAGGAGGACGGAGCGATCGTGTTGTGCAGCGAGCTGTCCGAAGTGCCCGGTCCAATGTTACGGCAGTTGAGCCAGCTTGTGGAAACAGACGACCTGTCACAGGCGATTCGTCACCAGGGGGCATTCGACGCGTGGGTTACAATGGAACTGGCTAAGGCGACTGCCCGTGGTCCGGTCTACCTGCTAAGTCGTCTTGAGGACGATGTTGTGGAAGAAATGGGCGTCGCACCGATCGCTGATCTGGCTGAGATCGGCCGCCTGGTGTCTCGATACACATCGTGCATTCTAATGGGCCACGCTCAGCATCGTCTGCCCATGGTTCTCGGCGAAGAGGCGGTTCGTTGATAAGAGGCGGAGTTAAAAGGTAAGAAGCACCCCGGCTGCTGATGAATAAGCTACAAAACCTGTCGTGGCACAGCAGCCGGGGTGCTGAAATCAGGACAAAACGGATGAACCGCAGCAACGCACAGTACCAGGCTCTCACGGACGGGGCGGGCCTGCTCGATTTTTCGGATCGGACGAAAATTGAACTGACCGGCACGGATCGTGCGACGTTCTTACACAATTTTTGTACGAACGACGTCTCCCAACTCGCTCCGGGGGCAGGGTGCGAGGCATTTTTGACTGACGTGCAGGGAAAAATAGTCGCCCACGTGTTCGTGTTTTGCGGCGAGTCATCGCTCGTGCTGGATGCCGTGGCCAGCCAGGCAGCCAAGATCGCCGAGCACCTGGACTGTTATTTGATCCGCGAAGATGTTCAAATCGATGATCGCACTGAGGATTGGGGAGAATTGTTTTTATCTGGCGCCGAAGCTCCGGAAGTGTTACGCAAGCTCGGCAATCAGGATCTGCCCACCGAGCCTCTGAGTTACTCGCCGCTCTGTCATACGCCACTGAGATATAAGGACATGCAGATCACCGACCAAGCGGCGGCGATGGTGCGTAGCGTTGGCCTCTCGGGCGAGAACGGGTTTTTCATTCAGTGCCAGCGTCGAGCGGTTGCCGCGCTGACCGATTCGCTCTTGGCCGCCGGAGCAACGTTGTGTGAAGCGGAGGCGTTCGATATGGCCCGGATCGAGGCCGGCACGCCGCTCTTTGGGCACGACATCACCGACGCGAACTTGCCGCAAGAGGTCGATCGCAACGAACAGACGATTAGCTTTACAAAAGGTTGTTACCTGGGGCAAGAAACGATAGCCCGGATCGATGCGCTGGGGCACGTGAACCAGACGCTTTGCGGTGTCCGATTCCAGGGTCAAGTTGTTCCGGAGATTGGCACGGAGCTCATGCTCGACGACAAGAAGGTCGGCCGTGTGACGTCGGCGACGTATTCACCTCGACTCGCTGCACCGCTGGCGCTGGCCTACGTTCGTCGCGGACACAATGCCGTCGGCGCTGCGTTGGCTTCTCCGATTGGCGCGGCCGAAGTGATTCAGCTCCCGCTCTAATGCGAGTCGCTCCAACTGGGGCGGCGCTTAGGCTCTGCCCCAGCCACCCGACACGAACGACGATAAGATTGCACCACGGAGGCACGGAGAACACGGAGCAATAACGAAAATCAAATGGGGGAGTACACGAACCGTTACGAATGATATAACAATATTTCCTTCATCTTGATTCTCATTTCGTTCGCAGTCTCGTCTCTGTGTGCTCCGTGTCTCCGTGGTGAAAACTATTTCTTTTCGCTATTACATTTCATTCCGGTGAACAGTTGCCAAAGCCCGCAAGAGGAAGGAGAAAAAAATGCTCTCGCTCGCGACTACAACCAGTGGCATTTAGAAAGTCTTCGCAAAGAGCATGTTGAAGACTCTGCTTATATTGCCGGTTATCTCTCTGCTTGCCTGGACGAAGGAGAGGACGTTTTTCTCCTTGGACTTCGCGAGGTTGCCCAAGCCCTGGGCGGTATCTCGGAATTGGCCGAACAGACCAATCTCTACCGCACACATCTCTACACAATGCTTTCTGAGAAAGGGAATCCCACTTTTACCAGTATTTCCACGATACTTCAGACGCTCGGAATCCACTTGCGATGTGTGCCTACAGAGCAGTCATGACGGCAATTGCTTCCTTTGATTAATTTTCCAGTTGTAGGCTATAAAAGATTATCTCTGCGAACCGCTCAAGTACCAAGATCAAGCGTGTTCGGCTCGTCGCTGACAATCTTGCGCATATCGTCAAGGGTCGAGAAGAAGGCGTCGACGATTGTCGCGTCCCACTGGCCGCCGGCGCCTTGGCGGAAGATTTCTTCGATTTTTTTCAGCGGTATGCCCGGTCGGTAGGGTCGGTCACTCGACATCGCGTCGAACGCGTCGGCCACGGCAACGATTCGGGCGAACTGTGGCGTGTCATGGCCGGCCAGGCCGTGCGGATAACCGCTGCCGTCCCAGGCCTCGTGATGGTGCAGGACGACGGGCAGTACATCGTCGAGTTGTGTCAGATCGCGGAGGATTTTGTAACCCAATTCGGGATGCAACTTGATATGCTCGTACTCTTCCGGCGTCAGTTTGCCGGGCTTGCGGAGTACGGCATCGTCGATGCCGATCTTGCCAATATCGTGTAGCAAGCCGGACATGTAGAGCGTGTTCAGCGCGTCCTCATCACATCCCGTTTCTTTGCCGAGCCGCACCGCCAAACGCGCGACACGGTCGCTATGTCCGCAGGTGTACGGATCCTTGGCGTCGACGGCCGAAGTGAGTGTCCGCACCATTTCCGAGAGGAATTGCGCCTGTTGGCGATAAAGATTTCGGTTACTGCTATGAATGCCCAAAATCGTCGCAACCGTGTTGAGCAGACTTGCCTCAACAGTGCCAAATTCTCGGCCCTCGGTGTGATTCGTGGCCAGCAGCCAGCCGAAGATATTGTCGCCTTCGGCCAGCGGAACGGCGATAAACTGGCCGATCTGCGGATAGGGCCAGTCGGTTTCGCTCTCCGCGGGGTGATTTTGAACCACTGGACGCTGCGGTGTCTCGTGGACAAATCTGGCAAAAAACGATTCGAATTCGTCTTCGCGTAATGCCGAGGTGCCGTGGCGAACCACCGTGGCCGTGGCCGAAGAATCGGGTCGTACGCTACGATCGTCGTTCGTACCGGTGAACCAGATGGCAAGCCCTGCGGCCGGAACCACCTCGGCCAACCACTGCAGGGCAATCCGGCTCAACTCGACGTCACTGCTCGATAGGGTGAGGTTTTGGCTGAGCCGATGCAGCAAGCTGATTTCTTCGTAAACGTTCAACAGATTCGTCGACACGCTTTCGAGTTCGTATTGCAGCCGCGAAACTTCCCGGTCTGCTGCCCAACGCTGGACGAGACATTCACCGGCGCTTCTTAGCATGTCGCCTTCGCGTGGTGTCTGCCGCGAGGCCCATCGCCAGAGGTTATCTTCGTCCTGCTTAAACCAAGCTGCGGCGGATCGCACATCATCGGGCGACATCACGGACATTGTTAAAAACACGCCGATGGCGACGGGCGAGGTTTCGTTCTCCGCAGGCAAGGGAACGGCGAGCACGGCGATCGGAGCATGGTCTTCGAGAAACTCACATCGTTGTTGCTCGAAAAGCTGGCGACAGAGTTCGGTCTGTTCACTCCAATCGTGGACAAAGTCGTCATCAGCTTTCCGCAAGACGTTTCCCGAAGTCGTGTCGATGACGGCAAAGTCGATGCCAAACAACTGACGAATCTGTTCCAACCAGGGTAACAGTGTAACGTCACTTCGCGCAGGCATTGCAGCAGATTTGTCTCGAAAAGTCAACGAACAGGTCGCGTTGAATTCGCTGACAGAAGAGTTGTCTGACGTAGTCACTGGCATCTACTCGTGAACGGGGAATGTCACTCTGCCAAAGCAAAGATGATTTTGTAAACGCCCTATGGAATCATAGGTTGCGCCCAGAACGCAAGTTGCCCGGCAGCAACGGTGTGGGTCATCTATTAGGCCACCCTCAGAAGGGGTCGACGACCGATGGGACCGGTTGTGTCGACTGGCGCGGCGGGAGATCAACCTCTGTGAGCCAAGCCATGCCTCGGCGAGTCCAGAGCGAGAGATTGAACTCCACAAACCTTGGGACACAGCCAGATTCAGCAAGAATCAGGCCCTAATGCTGTGGCAGTCGAAAGCTCCACCACCAGGCTCTCGGAAGCAGGCCGAGGGCAATCACGGCCAACTGCGAGAGGCCAAAAATCCCGAGCGTCAGAAGAACACCTTCGGTGAAGCCGTAGGAATGCAGACCGACGCCTAATTCATTGACGCCGAACCAGGACCACGCCGTACAAAGATTGCCGCCGACGGCCAGCAGGGCCAGGCCGCGGCTCTTGACCAGCCCAGCCCAGCGGGCATGCAGCACCAAGGCATTCCAGAGAACGATCATCAAGGCGCCGTTTTCTTTTGGGTCCCATCCCCAAAATCGGCCCCAGGAATCGTCGGCCCAGAGTCCACCGAGCACCGTACCAACGAAACTGAAGAATATTGAGAAGCAGACGGTTCCGTAAATCATTCGGCCTAGTTCTTGGCTCACGCGTGGAGAAAGAGAGGGCGTGAAGACACCGCGCAGGATATAGAGAATCCCCAGGCCGCCTGCGATGAACGTGGTGGCGTAACCGAGCGTGATGCAGGTCACATGCGTGGCGAGCCAGAACTGGGTATCGAGCACCGCTTGCAAAACGACAAAGGTATCTCCGGAGCG
>CAUYYY010000021.1:0-12183 GCA_963577165.1 Planctomycetota bacterium
AAGCGAAATACGAAGGCATCTATCTGCTGGGGACCTCGATTGCCAGGCCGTTGATCTCGAAGGTCTGCTTACAGGTTGCTCGCGAGGTGGGTGCCGACGCGTACGCCCATGGCGCGACGGGCAAGGGCAACGACCAATGTCGGTTTCAATTGGCGGCCGAGGCACTCGAGCCGGATATCAAAATAATCGCCCCGTGGCGAATCGAAAGTTTTCGTCAACGGTTTCCCGGTCGCAGTGAGATGATCGATTATTGCGACGCAAAGAAGATCCCGGTCAAAGCATCGATTGCGAAACCGTACAGCTCGGACGAAAACTGTCTGCACATCAGCTATGAGGCGGGTCGGCTGGAAGACCCAACCGTCAACGGCGTCGGCATGGTCGACTTTGGTATGTCGGTTTCGCCACAGCAGGCGCCCGACGAGACGGAGGAGGTCACCATTGGATTTGAATCCGGGGTGCCGACGAGTATCAACGCTCAGCAGCGCAGTCCATTGGAAGTGGTGATCGAGCTCAACGCGATCGCCGGGCGCTGTGGCGTGGGCCGGATCGACATCATTGAAAATCGTTTTGTGGGCCTGAAGAGCCGCGGGGTGTACGAAGCGCCGGGGATGACGGTGCTGTACGCGGCCCACTTGGCGATCGAGCAGATGACGCTCGACCGCGACTTAATCCATCTTCGCGATCGCCTCTCGCCCGAAGTGGCGGAGATGGTTTACTACGGTTTTTGGTACGTCCCGAAAATGGACGCGTTGATGGCCTTCATTCGTAAGACGCAACAGCCAGTCACCGGTGAGGTGAAGCTGGGCTTGTACAAGGGCAATATCGAAATTCACGGCCGCACGAGCCCCAACAGCCTGTACGACACGGAGATCGCCAGCATGGAAGCGGGCGGCGGTTACAATCAGGACGACGCGGAAGGTTTCTTGCGCCTGATGGGATTGCCGGCTCGGGTGCAGGGCAAAGTCAGGCCACGAAAATACTGAGCGGCGTAGAGCGGCACTCCGGTTGAGCGAGACCGCTCGCGGGTGCGTGTTTACGCAGCGGGTGCGCGTGTACGGAACCGACGGTTGCCGTGCGATTCACGCCCTTGGCGACGCGGCAGTGACAGGCAGACGGCGGCCAAGGCGGCCAGCAGAAACGTGCCTGGCTCGGGAACCGTGACGGCGGCGAACGGGAACGAGCTTCGGTTGCCGGTGGCGGTCGGTCCGCCTTCAAAGGTGGTGGACAGAACGTCGCCGTTGGCAAACGAGACTCTCAGCAGCGCGTGGTTCATGTCACTGCCGGCAGAAGCCGTGCCATCGCCTTGGTCGACATAGCCAACGAAGACGCCCCAAGCATCGCCCGCATCGAACCCCGTGAAGTTGAGCGTGGCGGTGAGGTGCCATCGACGATCGCGGTCGAGAGCGTACCGACGAGTGACAACGGGGCGGCCGAATCGGACAGCGCGGCGAAGCCGTCGGGACCGGGTGTGATGCTAAAGTCGTGCATAACAGAAATCTGGCCGGTCATCGCTTCGATCTGGTAGATCGATGTTTCAAATATCGTATTGTCGCCCAGTTGCATAATAACCTGAACGATGTCATTCCCGTCGGAAATGTTGCGGATGGCAAATTGGCTTTGGTTGGGACGGATTTCGGCGAGAAAACCAGAAACCACGCCGGCATGGGCACCCGGTACGCCGGTCGAACAAAGGCCAATGAGAACCAAGCAGCTCGAAAACCGCGAGCTCATCCAGAATCTCCTAGATAGTTACGCGAGGCACCAAATGATGCGCGTCGTCGGTCGAAGTCGGTCAGCATAAGTAGGCCCCAGAGGGCGATGGCCAGACTCGCCGGCTCGGACGTATCGATAAAGGCAGCATCCGAGCCGAATTCGACTCGGGCAAAGCCTAAGTCCTCCAGCACGTCTGCCTGGGCAACCGGTTTGCTCCGGTTGAGCGTAGCGATGATTTCGTTTTGGATGGCGCCCAACCCGCTGAGTGCGATCAGCGGTGGATTGGCTACCAGCCCGGCTTGCGGCCCGCTGATGTTGCTCGGTCCGTCGAGGTTCCCGTCCGAGAGTGCCGCCACATGAGCTCTGTTACTCGAGAGCGAATTGATCAACGCGTCGATGTTTCCTGTGTTGCCGAAGCCGTACTCGCCGCTCACATCGGTGCCGGGTCCGAAATCTTGGGCTGGCGATGGCCCGTTGACATTGAAGTTTACGGATTGACTGGTCGGTCCGATGACAACCGTGCCGCCGATGATCTGTGGATCGTTGCCGTGGATGCCGACTTGGCCGAAGTCCCACGAGATCGTCGTCAGGATTCGCATGGCCTCGTCGAAACCGTCGGGCACGCCGGTCGACGTGTTGCGCAGCCGGATCTCGAGCGTGGTGGAGTCGAGCATGGTGAACTCTGCCTCGGCCGCTAGGCCCGACGGGCCGGAAAACACCAAGATGGCTTGTGCAGTCGGCGTAGCGATGAAGCACAGGCCGGCAACGATTAGGGTTGTCCAAAGGCGCAGCATGGAGATGTAAATCCTCTGAATGGGAAAGTGCGAACTTGCCGACGCGCGCTCGACGCAGCGCAAGCGCAGCGTCAAAACGACAAGGCCCAAAAAATGGGACAGCAGCCGGCAGAAGCCGTAAGAAAAACGCGAGTGGGCGAGAGCCAAAAAGAAAACGCCGTCAAAGTGGACCATGCTACGATGCGGTCCAAGAAGCGACGCAGTTATGCTCTCAAATTAGACTCGTTAGATCGACTCGCGTGAAAGAAGAAACACGGGGGCGTCGTCAGCCCTCACCTACGCTAGCAGGGGGTCTAACGCTTCGGGACAGGCTAGTCAACCAAAAAACGGAAAAACGCCACGCGGCCCGATTCGGCCCAGGGCCTTTTATCGGCCGAGAGCGTTTTTTTGAGGGTCGACGCGGCTCGTATTGCTCGGAAATATTTCGGAAAAAACGGTCGTATCCCACCCTCGTTCCTTAGGTTAGGGCTTATCCAGCCACAATCTCGCAGCGAGTTGCTTGCTTGCTTGACCGCCGTTCGAATGGTACAATGCTTGGAAATTAGGATGAAAATTTTCCTTCCCTCCCACCTGAGCCACCCTACCTGGCGTAGATCCGCTTAAATGCGGGTAAAAGTGTTTTCGAGCAGCCGACGATTTTGGCTGTGCCCGCCTGAATTTAACACTTTGCGTTCAATCCGTTTACGAGCGGATTTTTTCGGAAGTGTGTGTTTTGCGGAGTCGCTTGCGGGTGCGTGTTGGGCAACCGGCCAAACGCGCACCGGCTAAACACATATCTTTTCGGAACGAAAAGAGGCGAGACGGTACCATCTCCGATTGCGTTCGTAACCCGCCGGTTTTCGCGAAATCGGCAGGGAGCGGAGAGGGTCTTGGCCTGCGTAGGGCTTCGGCCTCACAGCAACCCGTCTTTTATTCAAGAAAACAAGGAGTTGGTCCCATGCGTAGCTTGACACAAAAAATCCGAACGTACTTGATTCTCGTTTTGACCGTTGTTGTCGCCGTGCAAGTTGCCCGAGCGGAAGTGCCCGCCGAGGCGCTCGATGCTTGTGTGAAGTCGTATGATGCGATGGCCAAGCGTGCCGCGCTCATGTTCAATCAGAGGAACACGCAAGCCAACGCTCAGTCCAATCGGATGACCGCGATGGCAAATGCTCGGGCCACTCAGTTGTCGAGTCAGGCCGATGCCCAAGCGAAAATGATGGCCGCACAGAGCGCATGGATTACCGCCATGGCAAACGCCCAACAGACGCATGTCAAGACCTTGCAAGCGATGGAAGAGCTTCGCACGAAGAAGCTGGACAATGACTTCAAGTACGCCCAAACGTATCACGAGAAGCGGCGGCTCTATGACGTAAGTCGCCAGGAAAAGCAGAGCGCCTATTACGCACGGATGAAAGCAAAACGGGACGCCCATTACACGCGGATGAAGGATAAGCGGAATGCCTATTACGCGAATCTTCAGGACCAGGCCCTGGAGGCAGGTGCGCCGTCCATTGCGGCCCGTTGAAGCAATGAGCAAGTAACGAGTAGCAAGTTGTCATGGTTCAGGAGTCAGGAGAAATCCTAAATCTGAAACTGGGTGGCACCGTCGATATTGCGGAGTGTGCGTTGCCATCGCATTCGGCTCGCTCGCAATATCGCCGGTGTGGCGTAGCCGTAGGCCGGAACGAGCGGTAGCCAAGTTCCGGCAAGTAGCACCAAAGAGTGCGCCTGCCGGAACTGCGCGGAGCTTGTTCGCGGCCTACATCATTCATTCTTCCGCCCTCTTCCCTCCACATTGCCCCCTGCATTAGGGGTGGCTATTTCTGCATCTTGAAATTTGGCCCAAAGTTGCTATATTGGTTGCGACGATTGATAAGATCGCGGCACGTTCATTGAAAATTTAGTGAAAAAGCCAATAGCCGCCAGGCTACGCCTGGCCGGTGCGTAAGGGGTACGTGACCTCCGCGTTAATCCTTCGCGATCCGCTGCGCGTCGCGGCTAAACATAGAGATATCGTCATTCCGCACTCCGCATTCAAAACGTTCGACTATTCGAGAATACGCACCGTATCAAACACCACCGGCCCCCCCCTATAAGGCGCGGTCGAAAACGCGACCATTTCCGAACAAACAGCCCTCTAACCGTTGGGCTTGCCCGACGCGAGGGTTCACCTGCCAGTGGGCAGCGGGCTCCGGCGCTGCTAAAATCGGGGCGCTGCTAAAATCTGAGCTGGCCCGCGATGCCGTGCGGAGCGGCTCTCGAACGTTGTTCCCTGTCCGTTTTGGCCCGCGCGTTTCGGGGAGAATTTCTATGGTGCGTAGCGTCACCTCGATCGACGACCTGACCAACGACGAGATCGAGGAGATCTTTCTCCTGGCCGATCGGCTGCTCGTCGAGATGAGCACGACCGGCAAACCGTATCGCATCGCCGGGCGCAGTTCGTTGGCCGAGGGATTGATCCTGGCCACGCTGTTTCTCGAACCGAGCACCCGTACGCGGCTGTCGTTCGAATCGGCCATGTTGCGGCTCGGTGGTCAGTGCATCTCGGTGGCCGATGCCGATTCGACCTCGGCGTTCAAGGGCGAAACGATCGCCGACACGGTCCGTGTGGTCGAGAACTATGCCGACGCGATCGTGATCCGACACCCGTACGAAGGTGCGGCCCGGGTAGCGGCCCAGTACACCGACGTGCCGGTGATCAACGCGGGCGACGGAGCCCACGAGCACCCGACGCAGACACTCTGCGATTTGTATACGTTGCGCGAGGCGAAGAAAGCCGAGGCAAAAAAGGCCGGGCGCGACGTGCCGGGCATCAAGGCGCTGCGCGATCTGAACGTCGTGCTGTGGGGTGACCTACAGCATGGGCGCACGGTTCATTCGCTCGTTTACGCGTTGGCACGGTTCGGTGCGCGGATCATTCCGCTCGCGGCGCCCGGACGCGAGTTCCCGGACCATGTCTGCCGTCGACTGGCGCGAGATTACAACTGTTTGCCGCTGAGCGCGAAGGACATCGACGCACTGCCGGGCGAGAAGTTGCCGGCCGACGTGTTGTATGTGACGCCGGACGAGCCACATCAGCAGGCATTGTTCGCCAACGCCTGGTTCGCGCTCAGCGCGAAGCAGCAGGCCGAGATTCGGACCATGCGAAGCGTCGATGCGGTTTACTCGACGCGACTGCAGCGAGAACGGCTCGACTCAGGTGAGGAGCTGGTCGACTATCCGGTGGTCGATGCGAGGTTTCTCAAAGACCGGCTCTATCGCCATGCGCAGGTGATGCATCCGTTGCCACGCGTGGACGAACTAAGCTACGAGTTGGACACCGACCGGCGGGGGGTCTATTTTAAGCAGGCGGCCTACGGTGTTCCGGTGCGGATGGCCTTGCTGGCCAGTCTGCTGGAATTGGCTCCCGAGATCCTTCGCGGCGAGGGGCCAGCCCAGCGTTATCCCTTGTATGCTCACCCCTCGGGTATGGGCTGTGATAACCGGCGCTGCGTGACCTCTCAGGTGAGCGAACAGCGTTACCTGACCCCACACTTTTCGATGGTGTCGACCGAGCCCGTGACGTTGCGTTGTCAGTACTGCGACTATGAGCAGATGCCACAGGTCGTTAGCCGGGCGTCGACCAAGAAGTACACGGCCAAAATGACCGATTGGCAGCGGGTGCCGCTCGACGATCTGGTATTGTTTGTCGACGAAGATCAAGCGATCCAGGCGGGGCACGAGCGGAAGAAGACGCCGCGGCGCGATTCGACGGCGGATCGCTCCTCGGAGGATTCTACCGCATCGGGCGTAACGGGGTGACAAGGTGTCGGTTCTGATCGATGGCTACAATCTGCTGCACATAACTGGCATCTTTGGTCGCGGCCGTGCGCTGAGCAGTTTAGAACGGGCTCGGACCGCGCTATTGAATATGTTGGCCATGTCGATTGCACCGGATGAGGTTGGCCAGACGACGATCGTGTTCGACGCCAACGACGCACCGCTCGGCTTGCCGCGGAAGGTAGATCACCGGGGCCTGACCGTCTGTTACGCGGCCGAATACGTCGACGCCGATACCATGATCGAAGAACTGATTGCTCGGCACCATGCACCGCGGCAGTTGCTGGTCGTGTCGAGCGATCATCGTATTCAACGCGCCGCACGCCGGCGTCGGGCCAATCCGATCGACAGCGACGTTTGGTATGCAGAGCTCGTCCGGCAGCGCGAGGCACGGGGCCAGATCCCGGTGCGTGAGGCAGCCAAGCCCACGGTTCCGCTTTCGGAAAGCGAGGTCGAGTTTTGGCTCACGCAGTTCGCCGAAGAACCGACGAGCGACAGTGCTGCCGATCGGACAGAGGACGCTGAAAACGAGTCGGAGACAACATTCGACAATCCGTTTCCGCCCAGTTATGGCGAGGATCTGCTGGAAGAATAGGGTTCAGGTTTCAGTAGTCAGGGATCAGGAACGAATGGAGTGGCGGGGTCGGAGTCTAGGGCGATGGCCCCGAGCCTGGAGATTCTTTTTGGTGATCGAGATTTTTTTTGGATTTCGTTATTCACAGGCCAATGCCTTGTCCGAGATGTCCTTGCGACACCAGGCACCTGGCCAGCGGATGCACTTCACCGCAGTGTAGGCTTGCAATTTAGCGGCAGAGATCGACGAGCCGAGGGCCGTAACACCGAGCACACGGCCGCCGTCGGTGACGATCTTGCCATCGGACGTGGCCGTGCCGGCATGAAATACTTTGACGTCCGTCAGCTGGGCCGCCTCGCTAAGTCCGCGAATCTCGTGGCCTCGCTCGTAACTGCCGGGATAACCCTGGCTGGCCATGACCACGCACACGCTGGGCCGCGGGTCCCAGTCGAGCGGTTCGATCTCGTCGAGCCGTCCGTCGATGGTCGCTTCGATCACGTCGACCAAATCGCTGCGTAATCGCAGGAGCAACGGCTGGCATTCGGGATCGCCGAACCGGACGTTGTACTCGAGCACCTTGACACCTTGGTTGGTCAGCATGAGCCCGGCGTAGAGGACGCCGCAGAACGGACGCCGCGATCGCTTCATCTGATGAACCGTCGGTACGAGGACGTTTTCATGAACGTCTTGCAGAATCTTGTCGGTGACCAGGGGCGTGGGGCAGTAGGCGCCCATTCCGCCGGTATTCGGGCCGGTGTCGCCGTCATGGGCCGGCTTATGGTCTTGAGCCGGCGGCAGGGCGAGGATCGTGCGTCCGTCGGTGAATGCCAAGACGCTGACCTCTTGGCCGACGAGTCGTTCTTCGATGATTAGCTGATCCCCGGCGGCACCGAATATCTTTTCCCCAGCGATCTGCCGCACCGCCTCGATGGCTTCGTGTCGATTGGCACAGACCGAAACGCCCTTGCCGGCCGCCAGTCCGTCGGCTTTCACCACGACGGGCACGTCGTCACGCTCGGTCAGATAATTGATGGCGCTCGATTCGTCACGAAATACCTGGTGATCGGCCGTGGGTATATCGGCATGACGGAACAGGTTTTTGCAAAAAACCTTGCTGCCTTCGAGTTCCGCGGCCGCCCGACTGGGGCCGAATGCTCGCAGTTTTTCCTCGATCAGGGCGTCGACGACGCCGGCGGCCAGCGGGGCCTCGGGCCCGACCACGGTCAGGCCGATGTCGTTTTGCTTAGCGAACTGGATCAGACGGGCCGTGTCGCCGGGCGCGATGTCAACGTTCTCGGCATCCTCGGCCGTGCCGGCATTGCCTGGGGCGACAAACACCCGATCGACGCGCGGACTTTGAGCGATTTTCCACGACAGGGCGTGCTCACGTCCGCCGTTGCCGATGATCAGAACTTTCATTCGTGCGGGCCGGGTGAAGGTTGGGGTGGATTAAGGGGCGTGCCTCGCTGGGAAAGGGGCCGCGCCGGGAAAGGGGGGGGTGGGACTCAATTTTAGGTCTGCCAGGTTCAAACCAAAAGGGGCTGCCGGTTTTCGCTGCTGCCACGGCCATCGACCGCCGATAACCGGTGTTATCGCGAGCCTGAAAGCCACCCGAACGTCGTTCCCCGAGTTTTCCGACTAGTGCGAGTACCCCGGTATTGCGGCGTCTAGCGATGGTTTTTGCGGAGCACCGGAGTCCAATCCGCTCTAAACGGCGGTTGACATGGAGAGGCGTTCCGGTACAAATTCAGGGCCTACCATTCGTGAAAAAAGTCGCAAACGCCGTCATTGGGCCCCGTACTGATTTCGGACGCTGTTGAGGGTATGTCGGCTCGTGCCGGCAAGGTACTACTCGGGCAGGATAGAGTACGACGCGGCCGGGTGGCGAGAGCTGAAGTTCATGGCTGATAAGAAGAAGATGTCTGTGGCCGAGATTCTGGCCGCAGCTCGCAAGGCAGACAGTGCCGGTGGGGGCGCTGCGGAGTCGGCACCGGACAAATCGGCCAGTCCTGCTGCGCCGTCTCAGGAAGAGGCGTCGGAAGCCCCAGGCAAGTCGGCTGCTCTCAAGAGTTCGAAACCGGCTGCCCCAGGGAAGCGGCCGAGCATCGCTGATATGATGGCGATGGCTCGCGGTGAGAAGGGTGCCGCCAAGGTCGCACCAGCCAAGCCGGCGTCAAAAGCTAAATCGGCGGCTAAACCAGCGGCGAAAGCTGCGCCGGCCGCCAAAGATACGGCTCCGAGAGATACGGCCAGCATTCTTGCCGCCGCACGAAGTACCCAGCGCGCCGGTCCGATGTCGAAGGCCGAAGCGGCCAAACTCGATCCCGCGGCGAAGCTGGCGAAGAAGCGAGTCGTCGCGCCGCCCATGCCGGAGAAGCCGGCCTACGCGGTGCGAAAACCAGCCTCGGTGCCGGTCGATAAAGGTCGTCGGACGTTTTTCCTCGGCGCGATTTTCGGCGCGATTGCTGGCTCGGCGTTTGCGATCGGCAATACAGCGATGGCCGTAACATTCGGATTGTGGACACTTGGAACAGCTCGATTCATGTTTCCGAACGTGTTGCGCGAACCACCAAGCCAATTCAAAGTTGGCTTTCCGAGTAATTTTTCTCCCGGCCAGGTCGAGACGAAATTCAAAGCCCAGTTTGGCATTTGGGTCGTCAGCACGCAGTACAAGGGTGAGCAGCAACTGGTTGCTCTGAAATCGGTCTGTACGCACTTAGGTTGTACGCCGAACTGGCTTGAGGCGGAGCAGAAGTACAAGTGCCCCTGCCACGGCAGCGGTTTTTATAAAGACGGAATCAATTTTGAGGGGCCTGCGCCGCGGCCCTTGGAGCGATACGCGATCTCGATTGCCGACGATGGTCAGGTGCTGGTCGATAAGAGCCGCTTGTTCCAAGAGGAGATGGGTCAGTGGGCCGAGTCGGCGTCGTATATCCCGGTTTGAGTAAGTTAAGTAATTTTCACCACAGAGCGGCTGTGTTGTTTGTCAATTGGAAATCTGCAATCTGTGTTTATCTGCGTCCATCTGCGGTTCCCTTTTGTAGCGATTGTCTCAGTGTACTCTGTGCCTCCGTGGTTTATCCTTGTTGTTTTTTTCGTTTTTCAGTAAACCTCATACGAAATTATTATGCCGTCTTTGGGCGAAATCATCCGAGAGTCGCAGATTTGGAAAAGCATCTTTCGGCATCCGATGCCGGTCGATCGGCGTAATCGCGTCGTCGTGATGTTGACCAATTTCTTTCTCCATTTGCATCCTGTTTCGGTGAAGAAGCAGGGCATCGCGCTCAGTTATACGTGGTGCATGGGCGGAGTGACCTTCTTCTTGTTCCTGGTCGAGACCGTGACCGGTGTGCTGTTGATGTTTTATTATCGGCCCACGCTGGAATGGGCGTTTACCGACATTCAGGGCCTGCGCGACGTGGCGACGTTGGGCATCATGCGCGAAATCCATCGGTGGGCGGCCCATGCGATGGTGATTACCGTGTGGCTGCACATGTATCGCGTGTTTCTCACCGGCAGCTACAAGCCGCCGCGCGAATTCAACTGGGTCATTGGCGTCATCTTGCTATTGCTCACGCTGCTCCTGTCATTTACCGGCTACTTACTCCCGTGGGATCAGTTGGCCATCTGGGCGATCACCGTCGGCTCGAACATGGCCCGCGCGACGCCCGTCCTGGGGCATGAGGGGCCGGGCCAGCAACTGCTCACCTTGGGCGGTTTGGACATGATCACAAACGTCTCCGATGCGCGGTTTGGTTTGCTCGGGGCAGGCAACGTGGGTGAAGAGACGCTGAACCGTTTTTATATTTTGCACTGTATCGCGATTCCGTTGGGTGTTGCGCTGCTGCTGGCTATTCATTTTTGGCGAGTGCGAAAGGACGGAGGAATCAGCGGGCCGTTGTAGCGTCAAAAATTTTAACCGCAGATGGACGCAGATAAACGCAAATCGTTACGAAAAACACAAAAAGATAGCCCGTGAATTTTCGCGAATGAAAACATGAGGAACTTGTTTTATTATTCGCGCTGATTCGCGGGCCCTTTTCCTTGTTTCTTTTGATTTAACGTCGATGCATTATCCTAGTCACGAACATTTCCTCAGCGCGGTGGGGTCCTTTTTGGGGCCGTACTATTTGATGTTTGCGCTGATGAACGGTTTGGCCGCATTTTATCTCTGGCAGTCCAAGCGATCGGTGACCTATGTCCGGCTTGGTCCGCTCCAGTTCACGAGCGCCCTGTTGTGGCTGGTCGTGGGGGGCGTCTATATCGTTCTGGCTGGACTGGCCGGTTTGAGCATCGGTATCCCTTCGATTCCGCAGTCGGTTCGTGATTTTGTCAACGCCAGCACCGGCCCGGTCGTCTACAGTGCCGGTTCGACGATTCTTTTCTTCGTGATGTATTGGGGCCGGCGATACTTTGTGAATCCGACATTCGCCTGGTCGTTGCTGAACGTGGCATTGCTCGTGATGGGCATGTCGATGTTCGACGAGAACTTTTTCGCCATCGTCGCCAAGCCGGACAATGTGCCCATCGTGGCGTTGGTTTTTTTGCTGGGCTTCTTTACCTGGTTGTCAGCGCACCGGGCCGTGCAAAACGACGAGCGGAGGAAGCAAGGCCTGCCACCGCTCGAAAAACTGGACGATGAAAAGATCCTCGTATGGCCCGACCTGGTCTACACCGAATTGATCTGCATGATCGTGGTGACCGCCATTTTGATCTTCTGGGGCATCGCCTTGGAAGCGCCGCTCGAAGAAGCCGGCTCTCTGGTGAAAACGCCCAATCCGTCCAAGGCCCCGTGGTACTTCCTCGGATTACAGGAAATGTTGGTCTACTACGATCCGTGGATGGCCGGCGTCGTGTTGCCGAGCCTCGTCGTGGTGGGGCTGGCCGCGATTCCTTACATGGACTTCAACAAGGCGGGCAGCGGCTACTACACCATCGACGAGCGCAAGTTCGCCTATCTGATTTTCCAGTTCGGCTTTCTGGTGATGTGGGTGACGTTGATCATCCTGGGCACCTTCTTGCGAGGTCCGAATTGGAATTTCTTCGGACCCTATGAGTTTTGGGATGCGCATAAGGTCCAGGCGCTGAATAACGTGAATCTTTCACAGTACTTTTGGATAAGTGGTCTCGGTACGAGTTTGCCCAAGGCGTCGGCCAATAGTGGTTTCATCATCGACATCAGTTACATTCTCCTTCGCGAAGCGCCCGGCATTCTGCTGGTGCTGGGCTACTTTGTCGTGCTGCCGCCGGTGATGGCGATCACCTTCCTACGCAAGTTTTATGTGCGGATGGGTTTCATCC
>CAUYYY010000022.1:0-12174 GCA_963577165.1 Planctomycetota bacterium
AATCGAGAACTGGAAAACCAGCGAGCCGAATCTCGGCTACGCAGCAAAATCCTTAACCGTTTCACCCACCTCGGGCTGCCGCAGTTCGAGTGGAGTTAGTCAACAAGGCCGTTCAGATTGTTAAATTCTATATCTCGTGCCGAACCTGGCTTCTGGCAGTCGGCTGGAGGCCGAATCGCATGGCGCGATCTCGCATCCGAAACCACGAACTCTGCCCTCAAAACTCGACCGCCATCTTATCCACGGCCAGCTCGGTATTCGCAAAGATGGTCCGGGCCGTGTCGAGATCGAGTGGCTCGGTAGGGTCGGCTAGCGGGTTCACATGGACGAGCACTAGGCGGCCGACTTGCGCCGCGGCGGCGACCTGTGCGACCGGGGTGAGACAACTGTGCCCCATAAGAGCTGCACGCTCGGATTGGTCGTCATTGCAGTAGCACTCGTGGACCAGCAGATCGACACCGCGGATGTGCTCAACATACGCCGCGTCGAGTGCGGCCTGTGTATCGGTCACGTAGGCCATCGACCGCTCGGGCCAGTCGAGTCGATAGCCGATCGCCCCGCTCGGATGGTCCAATGGGAAGTGGGTTAGCCGGCCGCCATCGCCGAGCGACAGTTTGTCGGCCAGCTTTTGCGTCGCGAAGGGCGGCTCGACAGGAAACAGAGGCGGAGCGAACAGGTGTTGGCGAACAGCCGCCAGCTTTTCCGGATCACCGTGGACCGTCACCCGCTCGAGCGGACGTTCGTGCATCACATCGTGCAGATAGGTGAGGCCAACGATGTGATCCAGATGCGCGTGGGAAAGAAAAATGTCGAGCGTCGCGGTTTGCAGGTGGTCGCGGACTCGATACATGGCCGAGCCGGCATCGAGCACCACGCCGATTTCCGGCAGCATCAGGCAGGCGGTCTGTCGCGCTTCGCTCGGGTGATAGCCGCCGGTACCAAGGAGAAGTAAACGCATGGGCATCCTCTTACCTCGTTCCCAAGCTGGAGCTTAGGAATCAGTAACTTTTCAACTCTTCGACTCTTTCACTGTTTCGGCGGCGGCAGAAGGCGATCGAGCAGGTTGTTCAATTCGCTGTTGATTGTGCCCTGCAACGCCCCACGCAGCAATTGTTCGCTCAGCGAAGCAACAGCGCGACCGTCAATTTGCGGACGGGCCAAGGTGCCATGTACTGGAATCTTAACCGATTGGCCACGCAGATTCTCGCGTAGCGGGCCGCCGGTTGTCCATTTTTCGGGCAGCGGGATTTCCAGTTGTAGGGCGAGTGTTTGATCCAGCCCTACCGAGCCGCGAGAGTGAAGCGTGAGTTCTCCGACCTGAAACACCATATCGCCATGATGAACCCGACCGTCGGCGAGTCGGAAATCGACCGCATGGTCTGCGATGGTCAATAGCGTTCGTTGAGGGCGCTGCAACGTGGCGAGCGGCCGACGACGCTTGATCACCGCTTCGAGCTGCTCGGCGAGCAGAATGAACTCCTCGGCCAGCGGGCCCGGTGTCACCTCGATGCGATGGACGACCAATTGGCCTTCGAGACGGGCCAGACTTGGACTGTTGAGCGGGGTCGTCGCTCCGCGTAAGGCGATCGAAAAACGTCCATCGATTCGCGTGGCCCCTGCCAAGACGGGTGCGATGTATTGCAATGCGAGCTTGGTGACCTCCGGCGTAAGATGTACGTTTTCGACGAGCGGACCGACCGGCAAGGTGAGCACGGCCGGGCCGGGTGTCAGGCGTATCCGGGGCGCGGCGGTCAGCCGCCCTTCGCCAATTTGCAAATCGATCGGCGAGATGAGGACTTGGCCGTCTTGGAGCTTCGCTTGGAGCCTAGCGGGACCGATCGGCAGACCAAACAGGCGGCTACGTTCCCAAGCAAAATTGGTTTCCGCTGTCAGTCGCTCTGACCAATGGCCGTCGGCAGCAGATGCAAGCCGGACCGCTCGGTCGTAGGTCGCGGCCAGGTCGAACTTCGGAGCCGGGTCTTGCCAAACGATCGTGTCCGCCATGCGGGCATTGGGTGTCCGGAGGGTCGGTGCCGGCTCGCCAAGCCGCCACAGTGTGACCTCGTGGCCCGTGCTTTGGAGACGCGCGGTGATCGCAGCGCCTTGGCTGCTCAGCTGCCCGTCGCCGATCACTTTGCCTGTCAAAAGGTAACTGGGGCCCGCCAGGAGGTGACTGGGATTCTGTTGTGTCGGCTGGAACCAACGTTGCAACCGATCGAGCGCCACCTGATAGGCAAGTCGACCGGTGACGCGTGGCCCCGCGTCCTGCGGTTTTGTGTCTTGGGAATGCGAGTCCCGGGAAAAGTCGACGACCGCGTTTTCCAAGCGTGCCCCAACGGCGCTGCTGGTCAGTTGCAGACTAGAAATATCGATGCGAGACTGGCCCTGGTCCCAGCGGCCGGCGCCAATCAGATCGACTTGAGATTCGGTGATGGCATACGACGGGCTCTCATGTGACGCGCTTCTGGCACTGAAGTTCACAAGCTGTAGTTTCGCATCCGAGACGGTCAGCGCATCGGAGCCGTAGAGTGCCTGCGCCGTGAGGTTGAAGTGGCCGTCGAAAGTCCAACCGTCAAGTGGCAGGAGGATCGCCAGCCGCGGCTGCCAACGGGCGAGTTGTCCTTCTGCGCTCAGTTGCAACGGCCAGACTGACGGATCGCCGCCATCGGTCGGAACAGGGCCAGCCGGAACATAGCGCACCTCGACTCGATCGTCGGCCGACGACAACTGCATCGAGGCGCTCTCGAGCCGCTCGACCGCGTAGGAATCGTCGGCCAGCTGCCCCGCGGCGGCGGCCTGAATCGTCAGACTCGGTTCCCGCCACGCCGGTCGGCCTGGTCCGACCAAGGCAAACTGATCGAGCGAAAACGACCCGCCCGCTCGAAAACGTCGTTGGTCGTCGACGCTCCACTCGAGTCGGGTTTCACCTTGTCCAGCGATTTGCCAGCCGTCGAGATCGAAAAACGGACCCAACCGAGTCACCAGCTTCTTAAGGTCGAAGCTGCCGGTGGCGGTCAGTTCTCGCCAGTTGCCGGCCGCTTGCAGCTGGAAAAAATCGGACTCGCATAAGAGTCGCTCGATGGCCAACTCGTCTGCTTGGCGGGCCACCAGTTCAACGCGAATCGGCTGGTCCCATGTGACCTGGTGACCATCCGCCTCGCCCGTGAGTCCTTGCATCACGAGCGATCCTTCCCATCGCTGGACTGGGCCACCGCCTCGCTGGACTGGGCCTTCCCCGCGCTCTTCGGCGCCCTCGCGGCTGGTTCGCAGTGTGAGTTCGGCCACCCCGCTGGTGATGGTCGTGCCTGGACGAATGTTGAGCACACCGGGCACCATCCGGGCGATGGGAGCCAAGTCGATTCGCCCTTGCAACTGGAAATGGTTCGCAGCCGCCGTACCCGAATCGATCGAAGTGCCTTTGCCAATGTTGAACGCACCTTGGGCCGAGAGCTCGCCGACGTCACAGCGGATGTGCAGTTGGTCGACGCGGAGCCGATCGCCTTGGAGCTGAAGCTGGCACGGAAATTCGAGCCGAGCCAACCGCAACAGATCTTCGCCGCAGGCGGTCCTGGAGATCTCCAACTGATCGATTGTCGTTTGGCCGCGGAGAGAAAAGCCTGGCGACGCGTCGTCCGATGTCCAAGAGATTTTCAGTTGCGAAGTCAGGCTGCCGCCGAGATGGGCCAGCGGCAGACACCGGGCCGTCACCGATTCGAACAGGGCTAGCGGCAGCATCTGGCTGTGGATCGTCAGATATGATTCTCCCTGCGATGCGATATTCAGTTCGACGGCCAGATGCCCATCGCGCGATGGCTGCGTCGCCACGCTCCTCGGTATCTTGGTGGACAGCGTGAGCACGGTGGAGGGCAGGTCGGTGGAGGACGGGTTGTCGGGGGCCGCCGCAAAGCGAACTGCCACCGGTTCGACATACCAAGTGTGACCGGTCGGCGTGTCGTGGAGCGTAATCTTTCCGTCGCGGACTTCCAGGGCCATGCTCCAACGAATCGCCTCTTCGGTGGGCTCAAGCCACGGCGCCAGCACATCTTCGACATTGCTGCCGTCGCTTCGCAAGCGGACGTTGAGTTCCGGCTGCTCGAGCCGGATCGTGCCCAACTGGGTGGGGCCGATCAACAACTGGCCGAGCGAGCGATCGAGCGTCAGCTTGGGCACCAGCAGCATCCGATCGCCGTCGGCGTCGCGCCACTCGACATTGGACAACTCCACCGGTGAAAACCATCCCAACGAGGCCGAACCGATGCGAAGCGAGCCCTGTCCCTTGGCCAGCACCGCGCCTGCAACGATATGTCGCAGCCCGGTCTGGGCGGTGATTATCGGTGCGCAGGCGACAAGCAGCGCCGGCAGGCCCAGCAGCAGAATCCAGCGCTGCCTCGACCGCCGCGTCGGCGGTTCGTACGGCGCAGCGAGGTCGTGCATCGCTTCGTGGTGGCGTGCTGCTCTTTGCTGGGCGGTTGTCATGCGGCCTCTCGCGTGGGGTGTGGCGGGCGGCTCGATAATGCGCCGGCGGCATTCTAGACCGAAACGGCCCAAGAGCCTAGCTGAGGTCTCCTCGCCACCTTTTCTCTACCCCAAAGGTCAAGTAAAATCGAGCTGTGGCGCCTCTTTGGCTCTATGCTCTCCGCCCTGGACTCTTGTCCCTCGACCCTCGACTCTTACCACCCTGGACACTCGACCCTTGACCCTCAACTTTCCCACCACATTTCGCGTTCGCCAATCGTTTCCGCGCCAGCGCGTGTCGGACGTACCGGCGGCCGTTCACGATGAACTGGCTAAGTTGGCGCTCGGCGGGTCTATTCGTAGCGGACAGACGGTCGCTATCACAGCTGGCAGCCGGGGCATCGCCAACATCGGTGTCATCCTCCGGGCCGTTGCCGATTTTGTCCGCTCGCTCGGCGGCGAGCCGTTTCTCACGCCGGCCATGGGCAGCCACGGCGGCGCCACGGCCGAGGGCCAAGTGGCCTTACTCGGTGGTCTAGGCGTTACGGAAGAGACGTGCGGTTGCCCGATCCGATCCAGCATGGAGACGGTCGAAATCGGGCAGGCGGCGGCCGGTTTTCCGATCTATGCGGATCGCCACGCGCAGCAGGCCGATCACGTGTTGGTTGTCGGCCGGGTCAAGCTTCACACCATTTTTTCCGGTCAGTTTCAAAGCGGCCTGATGAAGATGTTGCTGATCGGATTGGGAAAGCATGACGGCGCGAAAATCTATCACCGGGCCACCATGCAGATTGATTTTGACGAATTGGTCGCCGACATTGCTCCGAAAGTGATGGCCGCCTGCGGTGTGGTGGCTGGCCTGGCCGTTTTGGAAAACGCTTATGACGAGACGGCACGAATCGAGGCGATCGCACCCGATAAATTCATCACGCGGGAACCCGAATTGCTCCGCCTGGCCGAAACGTGGTTTCCGAAGCTGCCGTTTTCAGAAGTTGATCTGCTGCTTGTGGATCAGATAGGCAAGAATATTTCCGGATCGTGCATGGACACAAACGTGATCGGCCGTAAGACGAGCCCCACCGGGGAGGCCCACGCTGCCTTGTCGCAGGTGAAACGGATCGCCGTGCGAAGCCTGACCCCCGAGTCGCATGGCAACGCCATCGGCATCGGCATGGCCGACTTTTGTCTCGGATCGCTTGTGGATGACATGGACCTGCAAACGACCGCGACGAACGGCCTGACGAGCGGTGAGCCGGACAAGATCAAAGTGCCGCTCCGGTTTGCTACGGATCGCCAGATGCTGTCGGCGGCGTTCGGCACGATCGGCCTGACCGAGCCCGACGAGTCCCGGCTTTTGTGGATACGCGATACGCTGCACCTGACCGAGTTGGAATGTTCGGCTGCCTATTGGCCCGAAGCGCAGCAACGCGACGATTTGGAGATTCTCAGCGAGCCGCGGCCGTTGCCGTGGGACAACGAGGGAAATCTGCCAGAAGCTACTTTTTAGCGCAGCCTCTGGTCGCAACCAAAGGACGATAGCCCACGAATTACGCGAATCAGCGAGAATGAAAACATGATGAAATTGTTTTATGATTCGCGCTGATTCGCGGGCAGGTCTTTTTCTTAGATGCGACTCATCCGTGTTTCATCCGTGGCTAAGAAATTCCGTCAGCGGCTTTGATTTTTCCGATCCCGACGGCGGAAAGACGCGGCGATTCGTTATTTGACGTAGATCGTCATATCGCCGGCCATGCCGTCGCGCAGTATAGGCCGCCCTTTTTCGAGCTGATTCGGAATATTTGCCCAGACATCAAATCCGGTAGCGGTTTCCGTGCTGCCGACATAAATGACAGACCCGGTAAACATTTTCGTTCGGCCACGAGCCAGCGTGACCTGGACCGTTACCTTGCGTCCTTCCATGTCTTGGGGATCGTACTGGGAACTCTTCACGGTGCCCTTCACCAGCATTTCGTTCGTGTTGATCAGCCGCAAGATCGGCTGTCCCGCCTGCACCCATTCACCTGCTTGCGGGTAGATCTCCGCGACAATCCCATCGAAGCGTGCTTTGATTTTTCGGCGATCAATCGCTTTGTTGGTCGCATTGACCTCGGCCTGTTTGATCTTCACCTCGATCTTCGCCAGCTCCATATCGAATTGTTCTGTTTTCTTAATTTGCAATAACGCTTCCTCCACCTTCAGTTTCAATCGTTCGATGTCGATCTGAGAAACGGCTCCCGGTGATCTTTTGTTGACCTCTGCGTTTTTTCTGTACTCACTGAGGGCAACGTCTTTCGTTTTTTGTGCGTACTCTAAACGAATTGTATCGTCGCGTTCTTTTTCGGCTTTCTTCTTCTGGAACTCGGCGATGTTACGCCTGACGGTCGGCTCGGTGTCGTCGATCTGTGCCAACACATCACCCTTTTTCACCCGGGTCCCGTCGCGAACAAGAACCGCGGCCAACAAACCGGCGTCTTGTGCCGGGACTTGGATGTCTAAGCCCTCTTTGGCCGTAATTAGACAGCCCTGCAGCACGGGGTTTTCGAGCGACGACCGATTCGACGTGGCGGTCGCGCCGATGGCCAACGCCGCGGCCGTCATAAGCACAAAAGTTGAGGACATGGCAAAAACCCTTCCGCTAGTTCGATTTTGAAGACCTGCTACGGTGGCACAGAGTGTACTTTTGACCTCTGTTCGGTCCGAACCATGTACGATATTCCGTCGGTTCTCCCAAGCCAAGGTGCTAGCACACTTTACCGCCGGCTGCGGTCGCTATGGTGTAGTCTAGCCCAGTCTGGGCTAAGTAGCCGCCGGCCTTGTGCCGCTTCGAACGGACCACAAGAGCCCGTGCTACGCCAACTGGGCAACGCACCGGCCTGGACGCGGCGTGCGCAAATTGTATGATAGTAAAATGTTACGGTCGGTTTCCCGCCGGTCCTCGTTGTACTGAAATCCCTGGAGACCCTTAATGACGAAGCAGAAAGAAGAAGCCCTGGAAGTCGAGGGCGTTGTGACGCAGGCGTTGGCCAACACCCGATTTCGCGTGGAAATCGAGGGGGGGCACTTGGTGACCGCCCACATCGCCGGTCGCATGAGGAAGCACTTTATTCGTATCGTGCCTGGTGACAAGGTGCGTATCGAACTCTCGCCCTACGACCTGACCAAAGGTCGGATTGTCTATCGTGAACGCTAGTGCGAGTCGCACGGACATGAGGTCAGCGATTGCCCGTTTTTCCCGATGAAAACATAATGAACGTGACCTCGGTATTTCGTAATCTGCTGTAGTGCGAGTCGCTCGGACATGTCTCACCGGGCCTTGAGCCTTCCCACCCCGTGTTCGCTGCCCTGCGAATCGCCGCTTTGCGCTGTCGTTTCCTCGGTCCCCATCAGCCGCTCGCACAACGGTCCGACGGCATAACCGGCAGAACTGGCCGGATAGGACCTTGCTGATCCGGACGTGCATCCTGGCCTGGACGTGTCTGTCCTTCTGACGTACGTTTTCACACACATTCTCAGCACTGTGAAAACTTGAGCCCACTTGACGGGGTATAAGCTAGGGAATGGATAGCCGCTCGCCGTGGCGAGCGGTTGTTCACACGACAAACCGCCGGCTTCCGCCTGCGGCTATGAACTGTCCATGTCCTGCATATCTCAGAGTCCTGCTATATCTCAAAACACATTTCTCGAAACCGAGGGGAACTGAAACCGTGAAAAACGCCTTTAGAAAACTGTTGTTGCTCTCAATGCTACCGACACTCGTGGTGGCCCATGGCGCTGAACGCATCGACCCGGCCGTGGCCCAGGAGGCATCGGCCGCTGGCATGAAGACGGTCGCCGTTCTGTCCTTGGCCAGCTACGACGAACTGCTGAAGAACATTGATTTCATCGGCGAGCTCGCCGGTCAGCCCGGCTCGGCCCAGCAGGCCGAAATGATGATCAATCTGTTTACCCAGGGCCAAGGCTTGGCCGGGCTCGACAAGTCGAAGCCCTCGGGCGTCGTTGTGCAGACCGATGGCATGTCGGTCGAAGCGTTGGCGTTCATCCCGGTGAGCGATGCAAGGCCGTTGCTCGACGTCCTGACGGCGTTCGACATCACGTCCGAAGAGGGGGAAAACGGCGTGTTCACGGTTCAGGCCGGACCCCAAGAGCTATTCGTCAAATCGCAAGGCAACTGGACGTTCATTGCCCGCACGGTCGAAGCGTTGGCCGCTGCCCCCGAGAACCCACAGCAGTTGCTCGCCGGGCTAGACAAGGAGTATGACGTTGCCCTGTGGCTAAATGTGCAGAACCTGCCCGCGATGTTCAGCCAGATGGCGATCCAGGCTCTCCAAGGTGGCGTGGCCGAGGGCCTGCGACAGATGCCGGGCGAAGCGAGTGCCGATTATGAAACACGGCAGAAGCTTGTCCAGGCCGCGATGAGCGACATCGAAGACGCGATCCGCGACACCGATCAAGTTACCTTGGGCTGGTCGCTCAATACGGAGCAGAAGACGACGCACCTCGATTTCCAATTGGTTGCGGTCGAGGGCAGCAAGCTCGCCAAACAGTTTGCCGAGTCGGCCGCCGTCAAAACTAGCTTCGGCGGTTTCGTTTCGTCCGAGGGTGCTTTCACGATGACGCTGGCCGGCAAAATGACCGAGGAGGACATCGTTCAGGCGGTGACCATGCTCGACGACGCACGGCGGAAGATGATGGACCGCATCGATCAGGAAGCCGATCTGCCGGACGACGCAGCGCGTGAGACGGTCAAAGCGGCGATGGGCGATCTGCTCGATGCGCTCCAGGCCACCATCGAGGCGGGCACCTTGGATTTCGGCGGCTCCTTGCAGTTGGGCAGCCAGTCGCTTACCCTCTCGGGTGGAGCTCGGGTTGCTTCGAGCGACAAAGTGGAGACGGCCCTTCGCAAGCTGGCCGAACTGGCCGAAACCGAAGAGGATTTTCCCGGTATCGAGTGGAACGCCGACAGTCACGGCGACGTTCAGTTCCACGCGTTGCAGATCCCGGCTCCGGATGATGAGGCACGAAAGGTGTTTGGCGACCAGTTGAACGTCGTGCTGGGGATCGGTCCCCAGAGCGTCTACTTTGCCCTCGGCACCGACGGGCTCCAGGCTATCAAGGATGCGATGGACCGATCCAGCAGTGGTGCGGGCAAAGACCTGCCGCCGGTCGCCGTTGAGATCTCGCTTTCTCAGATCATGCGGTTTGCCGCGGCCCACAACGCCGATCCCCAGATCGCCTTGCTGGCCGGTATATTCTCCGACCTGGAAGGCAAGGATCACATTTCGATCACTGCGAGGGCCATTAAGAACGGATTCCAATATCGTATGGAGGTGGAAGAAGGCGTGCTGTCGGCCATCGGGAAGGCAGGCGCCACGATGAGCGGAGCCGGTGCGCAAAACGGCTTTTAGTATGACTGCGCAATATCGGCGGTGCTACTCGTTGGGAAACGGAAACGGGACTGATTTCGGGCACTCTTCTCAATGCCGCGTGGGTCTCGCAGAACTCAGCCCGCCCTACAAGCTTGCGTCCGGGGATCGAGCCACGATGGGTAAACCTGTCGGCGGTCGTGCTGAACGATGTGGCCTGCGGACCTCGCCGACAGAACCACTCACCCTAACAGGACTGCGATGTCCATTTCCAAGAAACGCCTGAACTATGACACAACCGCGTAGCGGTGGAAGAGTAAGGCCATCAGCCCCCAATGGCCAGCATCTCTCGACAAAAGAATGGCCGGCGAACAATTCAATTTACAGGAAGCGACGGCAAGCGCCGGAGCATCCGTCTCGGCAAGGTCTCGCAACGAGACGCTGAAGCGGTCAAGTTCCGCGTCGAACAATTGCTAGCCGCCAAGCTGACCGGACACGCGATGGACAGCGATACGGCCCGCTGGGTTGTCGAGCTGCCCGATTCTTTGGTCGACAAGCTGGCCCGGGTGGAACTGATCCCCGAGCGCGAATGGAAAGCTCACGCAACGCTCGAACTGTTCATTAAGGCATATATTGCAAGGCGGACCGACGTATCGCCCAACACGAGCCGCATCTGGCGGCAGACAGCCCGGAATCTTACGGAATTCTTCGGCGCAGATAGGCCGCTTTCGCAAATCACGCGAGGTGACGCGACCGACTGGCGCTTATCCTTGGTGACTCGCGGCCTAGCCGACGCATCGGTTCGCAAACACTGTGGATTCGCCAAGCATTTCTTCGCCCAGGCAGTTGACCATGAACTGATCTCGACCAATCCGTTCGGCAAGCTGGTTTCCTCGCCTGTTGGTAACGAATCTCGCCAATACTTTGTTAGCCTGGATGAAACAAGCAAGATTCTTGACGCGGCCCCCGATGCCGAATGGCGGTTGATTATTGCTCTCAGCCGGTACGGTGGCCTGCGATGCCCGTCAGAACATCTTGGCCTAACGTGGGATGACGTTGATTGGGAGCACAACCGATTGCACATATCGAGTCCAAAGACGGCGAGGCACGCGGGGCACGAATCGCGGATCATTCCGCTATTCCCAGAACTGCGACCCTACCTGGAAACTGTGTTCGACGATGCCTAACCCGGGACCGAGCACATTATCAACCACTACCGTGATGTGACAAGCAATCTACGTACTCGGTTGACCCGTATCGTGAAGCGGGCGGGTTTGAAACCGTGGCCTCGCATTTTCCACAATCTGCGGTCCAGCCGACAAACTGAACTTGAAGAAACGTTCCCCTCGCACGTCGTTTGTAAGTGGATTGGCAACAGTCCCCAAGTAGCCCGCAAGCATTATCTGCAAACGACCGACGAACACTTTCAACGGGCCATCGAAGGTGGCGCAGAATGCGGCGCAGCACGCGCACGCAACAGTCGGCACGGTCTCGCACACAGGGAACACCAACAGGCAACAACCCCTTGCACCGCACGACGTTAGGCGAAGTCGTGCGGCGCGATGCGACAAGCAACGAAATGAATTGGCGGAAGTGCATGGGAATCGAACCCACCGGCCGCGAGGTTGACTCACGGCCCAACGGTTTTGAAGACCGCGGCCACCACCAGGTGTACAGGCACTTCCACGGGGCTTGCTATCACAGGGATTGGCACCTTTGCCATCGGCCGGCTGGCGAATCTGGCCATGTTGGCTTCTCTCCCGACACGTCAGGATATCAGGGTTATCTGGTCGCAACGAGGGGGCCGGGCGACGTTCCTTTTTCGGACAGCTGACGGTGTATAATGATCCGGAGACATTCAGTGCCTTCTCAGATCCGACGGAGGTCTATCATGTCACCGATGAAACGTGAAGCGGGGCATCGTAATCAGGATTACACCGACACGATGTCGGTCGCCCGATTGGCCCGTCGTTGGCACCTGACGCGGACCGAAGTGCGCCACATGCTCGGACGCGGTGTGCTGAGCTTTGTTCAGATTCGCGGAAAACTTCGCGTACCTCGCGAAGAAGTTGAGCGGTACGAGAAATCGTAACCGTTCACGCATATGGTACAATCGGTGAACCACACAGGGCACAGAGCACACAGAGGAAGAACGAAAAACGAAAAAGACTCACGCAAAGCAAGGAAATGTTTTTTTGCAATCTGCGTCCATCTGCGGTTCCCTTTGGCAGTACGCGTCTCTGTGTTCTTGTATGTTCCAAGTGGTTACTTCCAAGGTGTACTATGGGAATAATAACCGCTGGGCAATTCGCTTCGTAGCGTAGCGAAGAAGCGAATTGCCCAGCGGCCGGCGACA
>CAUYYY010000023.1:0-11885 GCA_963577165.1 Planctomycetota bacterium
TTTAGATGGCCATCCATTGCCTATCTCCTAATCATTACCTCGTTTGTGATAGCAATCCCCCAAATCCTTCGCCTCGGTGTAACCCAAATCCGTTTTTCTGCAAAGTGCGGAATGTACCCGGAGGGTACGCGCACCGCCAACTTGTCTTGCCAGGGAAAACCCGCGTCGATATTATCACCATCATCGCCCGAGCGATTTTATCGACGTTGCGGCACCCCGCTTTTTCGGAGCCTGTTGGACATGAAAGCTTTCGAAGCGACCAAACTCTATTTCAACGCGGCTGCCGATCAGCTTGATCTGACCGACAACATGCGGCGGCTACTGCTCACGCCACGCCGCGAGGTCCAGGTACAAGTGCCCATCGAGATGGACAACGGCGAACTGCATACGTTCATCGGGTACCGAGTACAACACGACAATGCCCGTGGGCCGATGAAAGGCGGACTGCGCTTTCACCATCAGGTCGATCTCGACGAAGTCCGTTCGCTTGCGGCGCTGATGACCTGGAAGACGGCGGTCGCGAACATTCCGTACGGCGGCGCCAAGGGCGGCATCGCGGTCGATACGTCAAAGCTCAGCATGCGAGAGCTGGAACGGATCACTCGAAAGTTCATCGATCAAATCCACGACGTCATCGGCCCCGACACCGATATCCCCGCTCCCGATATGGGCACGGGCGCGGAGGTCATGGCCTGGATCACCAACCAATACAGTAAGTTCCACGGTTTCAGTCCGGCCGTTGTCACCGGCAAGCCGGTCGAGCTCTATGGAATTCCCGGACGCGAAGAGGCGACCGGACGCGGTGTCGGCATCCTCGCGCTCAAGCTGTTGAGCCGAGTCGGTCGCAAGCCAGGTCAGACCCGCGTCGCCATTCAGGGATTCGGCAATGTCGGTTCGCATACCGCGAAGTTTCTCAGCGAAGCCGACTGCCAGGTGGTCGCCATCAGTGACCTCAGCGGCGCATACTATCGGTCCGACGGACTCGATATCGGCGCCACGATGCGACACGTTCGTGAACAACACGGCTCGCTCGAAGGTCTCAGCAACACGGAAAAAATATCGAACCAAGATCTGCTCGAGCTCGATGTGGAAATGTTGATCCCGGCGGCGCTCGGCGGCGTACTGACCGCCGAAAACGCCCACCGCATCAAAGCCCCCATCATCGTCGAAGCGGCCAACATGCCCACTTGGCCCGACGCGGATAAAATTTTTCAAGAACGTGGCGCCGTGATTTTGCCCGATATCCTGGCCAATGTCGGTGGCGTCACGGTCAGCTATTTCGAATGGGCACAAAATCGGCAATACTATCAATGGGACGTGAATCGCGTTCGCCAGGAACTCGATCACAAACTCAGCGAGGCTTTTGAAAAGGTATGGGAAACGGCGAACAGCCATAAAGTCAGCCTGCGCATCGCCGCATTTATGCTCGGCATCAGTCGAGTCGGACGAGCTACTGTTTTGGGAGGTATCACATGACAAACACCACCGTATCCACCGACGAGATGGCCAGCCTACCGATTTTTGCCGGCATGTCGGTCACCGAAATCGAGCAACTGGCCGAAATCGCCGAGGTCAAATCGCATCAACCCGGCGACGTCATCCTGGACCAGGGCCAGAACAGCCAAAACCTGTGGGTCATTCTGGAGGGAAAATGCCAGGTCGTCAAACTGGCTGACGCAAACGTTCCCCACATGGTCGATCTGGCCGACCTCGGCCCCCGCGATCATTTTGGCGAGATGTCGTTTTTCCATGCCTCGCCACATTCGGCCAGCGTCAAAGCCCAAACGGCGGTTCGTGTGCTACGGATCAGCCGAGCCGACTTCGATCGATTGGTCGAGCTGGGCTGCGCGGCCGCCTATCACCTGGCCCTCAACAGTGTCGAGCAGCTCGCCGACCGGCTCCGTCGCATGGACGATTGGGGCACCGAATCGGTCACCAATATGAACGACAACCATCAGACCGAGCACGAATGGCCCCGCTTCCGCGACAAACTCTTCAGCCTCGCCACCGCGTAACAGTCTGTTGATAAAGTACTTTGGAAGCGAGGCGTACTGAGGGGCGGCCGACCTGGCCGAGGAGTTGGCGACCCAGAAAGGCCTACCGGTTCAGCCTTCAATCTGCTGAGTTCAACAACGCCAGCGTCCCTAAACCGTAAAACGTGTATTCCACGTCGCTGCCGGCATCCCACGTGGCGGCATGAAACCCTCCCTCGGCCCGTTCGAGCGACTCGGCGTAGCGAGCCACGGCCTGCGTGTCGATTCTTGCCAGACCACCGAGGTCCGCGAGGGTCAGCGTCGCGGTAAACGTGCTGAGCAGGTCGGCCACGTCGATCCGAGTGTTGGCTCGCAACCCGCCCTCATCCGTTTGTGCGTCGGCCAGAAACCGTATCGCATCGTGTCGGATCTCGTCGGTCAACTGGATCTCGTCGGTCAATTGGCCGGTAATTTTCAACAAGGCGATCGCCGCCGCCGTCGGATTCGCGCCGCTGCGTCGCATCAGCCGGATTTCGACAAAGCCGCCGTCGTCCCGCCGTTGGCTGCACACAAACCGGACGAGGCCGCAGGGATCCACCAGCGGCATGTCGATCAGTTGCCGGCAAAGCGTGACCAGAAACGTGTAATACGTGCTGCTGGCCACGCCCTCGGCACTCTTGGCGTATCCTCCGTCGCTACGGCGGAGTGCTTCGAGTGTCGCCGCGACTTTCACTCGCCAGGCCGGCTGGGCCCCGTCGAACTGAACCCCGTCGAACACGTCCACGCCGGCCGACACCTTCAAGAGCTGTGCCCCGTAGATGAGCGACAGCAGGTCGACGACAGCGGCCGAACCGGCCAGTCGCGATCTGAGAAACTGGCCCGCCCGATGCGCCACATCGCCGTCGAGCTGGCCCAAGAGAGCCAGCGACCGCAACGCGAACCCTGTGTAGTACAAATCACTTTCGCCTTCACGACCGGCAAATCCACCGTCGGCTCTCTGCAGGCCAACGAGATACTTGGTGTGCCGATCGCGCTGCGCTTGCGGAAGCCGGCCGACGCCTTGGGCCAGACGTAACGTCAAATCGAGCAGGTACGGTACTGAAAGATCCGTCACCGGAAGCGAGCGTCTTGAGGTTAGGTGGGGGTCAAACGTGTCATGCCTCGTCGGCTGCTTCCGCGTCGCCAGGAGCGACCATCGCGGCAAGTTTTTCAGCCACATCGGAGGGAATGGGGATCGACTGCGGCGCGTCGTCAGAAGCTACCTGGCAACAGACGCAGGTCATTTGCCCTACCGCGACGGGCTCGGCGTCATGGTTGAAAACGAATTCGTACGTAACACTCTTTTCACCTAGGCGAACGACGCTGACCTCGATCTCCATCACGTCCTCGCATCGAACGGGCGTTTGAAAATCGCACCGCGCCGATACCCGCGGAAAACTGATCGGTCCCGCCTCCGTCTCGCTATACACACTCAGGCCAAGATGTCGCAGCAGTTCATGCTCGGCCGACTCCATGTACTTGAAGAAGGACGTGAAGTGCATGATGCCGGCCATGTCGGTGTCGTGAAACTCGACAAGCCGCGTAGTCTGAAACGGTGTGCTCATGCGTCTCTGTGGGAAATACAAGCACGACGTTAACGCAAGGGGCGTCAGTCGCCGACGTAAGGCAGCAGGGCCATGAACCGAGCCCGATGAATCGCCTTCGTCGCAGCGTGTTGACTGACAGCCGTACAACCTGTCTTGCGACGACCCACAATGCGGCCATGGCGATTGACGATTTTGTTCAACAGATTCAGGTCCTTGTAGTCAACGTACATCGGACTTGGTCGCTTACCGTCGACGAATACTGGATCCTTCTTCTTCGCCTTCTTCGCGTTTTTCCGCTTGACCATATCTGAAACTCAACTCCAAAAAATGGATGGGCTTAATCGGCACGATCCCTGCTGGGAACCGAACAGCGTATTTTACCGGCTGTTGTGGCCAGCACAAGGTGGTCCCAGGACAACAGGCGACCTGGCTGCGGGTGGCGGGGAAGGAGAGCCTTAGGGTCAGGAAGCACCCCGGCTGCTTTCCTGCACGACTTTCCGGTACGCCTGTCGGACTGGAGCGGCCGGGGTGCTTCTGTAAGTTGCCCCATATCCGCCGCTCACGCCGTCAGCCGTCGATAAAGCTCCAGCGTCCGCTCAGCCATCTGATCGGCCCGATATCGCTGGCCGACCGCCTGCTGGCCACTCCGCCCCATTGCTTCCCGACGCGAAGAATCGCCGACCAAGCGGGCCAATTCCTCGGCCAGCGAAGCCGGGTCGTCTGGCCGGCATAGCAACCCGCCACCGGTCGCCTCGATAATCTCCGGGAAGCTCCCGTGCGACGGCAGGACAACCGGCACACCGCTCGAGATCGCCTCGAGCGCCGGAAGCCCTTTGCTCTCACGGTAGACCGTGGGCAAACTAAAAACGTCGAGCGAGGCGAGCAGCTCCAACTTTTGCTGCCGGTCCAACTCGCCCAGATATTCAAAACGGTCTCGCATTCCACCTTGCTCGACATCTCGCATCACCTCGGCCAGGTACGGCTCCTCCGATTTCGCCAGGTAGCCGGCCACCTTCAATTCAAGCGGCGGCAGGTCACGGCGTCGAGCCAACCGACCCACCGCATCGACCAGCAAATGCAGACCCTTATCATGACAGATCCGCGCCAAGAAACCGATCGTCACACGATCGCTCGATGGCCTCGTTCGCCGTTCAGAAAAACCATCGAGTCGTAATCCGAGCGGAATCACTTCGATTCGGCTACGATCAAGCTCCAGGTAGTCGGACATAAAGTCCGCATAGTAACCGTTCATCGCGACCAACGCATCGGTCTGTCGGCAATTCTCGCTGAGCAGCGCACGAACCTGTTCGTAATAGGGCGGCGGCACTCGCTCGACGAAAATATCTTCGCCCGAAAGTGAACAGACGACCGGAACACCGAGTCGCTGGCGAAGCACTTGGGCCATACCGGAAAGCAGTGCGCTGGAGAGATGGACCACGTCGGGCTGCACCTCGTGGGCCAAATAGTCGCACAGCTTGTCAAGTTCTTTCTTCTGTCTGCCGGCGTCCCCGCGGAGCATCGACACGGTCAGCGCGCCAAGCTGCGTTGGGTCGGTACTTGACGCGCGACGCGCCACGCGATCGATCAGCCCTCGATGATCGAGCAGGCGGTCAAGCCACCAGGGCGTGTGCCGAAACAGGGCCGAGTGTTGTTGCAGAAAAACATTGATGCCGCCAAAAAACAGGCGGTCTTGGCTGACGCTCGGCTCGTCGGTACGTAGCGGCGTGTAAAGCGGAGTCAGCAGCACGTCTTCGCCGGCCTCCAACAGCGCGGCGCACAACGTGTTGTCATGCAGACAGCTACCGCAAACCATGTCGCCAGCGCCGGCAGCAAGATAGACAATCTTCATGACAGCTGCCGGTTATCAGTCGAAGAACTTTGCCAACGTCGTCTCGCTCGGAGGTCGCGTCAGCAGCGACACCAAGACCAACGCCACCACCGAGGCCGCGAATATCGGCGCGACCGGCATCATCGAATACGTGTCGCCGAAGAGTTGCAGATCGAACGTGTAGCCCCGATCCTCCCCATAGCCGGACCGATAAAAGAGATAGCACCAGGTCGTGATGACGGTCAGAACCGAGGCAAACGCACCGGCTGTCGTCAGCCGTCGCCAATAGATGGCGGCAAACACGAGCGGAAACAGGCTCGCGAATCCGGAAAAACACCACACGCCCATAGTGAACACACTGCGTGGCTCCAGCAGACTGAGTCCGTAGGTCACCGCCACGATCACCACGATAAAAGCTCGAGCGATAGCGATCTTCGTGCGGTCACTCATCGTCTTGCTACGAGCATAATGCAACACAATATCGTTCGTAAACATCGTGCCGAGGCAGAGAAACTGGCTATCGAGCGACGACATGATCGCCGCCAGAATGCCGGCCGCGAGAAGGCCGCCGAGCACCGGACTGGCCAGCTTGCCAACCAAAAATGGCAGCACCGCGTTCGGATGGGCGTCGATCGGCGGCGGGATCTTAATCAAGCCCGACGTCGCCCAGACGCCTACCAACACACACGGTACCCAGACGATCATAATGAGAATCGGGTGGGCGACGATCGGCAGCTTAAAACTCTCGGCGCTTTTGGCGGTGAGCCAATGCTGAAACAAATGAGGAAACATGCCGACCGAAAGCGGCACGAGGCAGTAAGTGAAAAACTTCAGCTTGCCCATCTCCGATCGCGTCAGTTTTTCATGCGGAATCTGCCGGCCGATCTCGCGCAGATTGTCAAGAAAGCTTGTCTGGCCGCCAAGTTCCCGCGCGATCACATAGAAAGTAACCACGCCGAGAACCATAAACACGATCGTCTGAAACGCGTTGGCCCAGACGGTGCCACGCATGCCACCAAAGAAAACGTACGACAGCACAACACCACAAATAACCAGCGACGCCAGCCACGGCGGCACCGCACCTTGTTGCTCGGGAAACATGCCCGGCAACGCGCCGACCGAGACCTTGTTGATCACGGTGCCGGCGCTCATGACGCCGATCAACAGATAGGGAATCACCAGAGAGACCAACACGGGAAACAGCAACAGCCCGATCGATTCGCTATCCAGCCGGTTGCGAAAGAATTGAATCTGTGTGACGTAACCATGTCGACGGCCAAAACGCCACAATCGGATCCCGATCACAAAGAAGCAAAGCGAGTGAATAATCCCACTCGACGAAGCGAGCAGACCATAAACTCCGATGCCCTCCTTGTACGCCTCGCCGGTCGAGCCGACCAGCGCGAACGCCGTCATCGTCGTGCCGAAGAGCGACATCAGCAGCAGAAATGGGCCGATCGAATGACTCGCCAGCAGATAGTCTTTCGACGTGCCGCGAAACATCCGGCTTGAGAATAGGCCCAAGGCCAAAAGCAGGCCGAGGTAAATCGCGATGATTGTCAGTTGGGTCACGGCCGGTTGCCTCCGCTCGAACGGGGCATCGGCTTTGCGTTCTCAGTGTTCTCAGCGGGCCAGCAGAACTGGGTCGCCAAGAACCAGGCCACGCTCGCGGCAATCGAGATCCCGGCATGATAGGCCAGGCCGATCGGCATGAAGCCCCACACCATCGTATCGTTACGCCACAGGAAGTTGTCCTGGTGCGCGATCAATAGCACCGCGATCAATACCCAGACGATGATTCGCATAACAAATCCAATGAAGGTGAAATCTGACTTCTCATAGAAAGAAACGATGTGTTCACCACAAATAACACGAATCACACGAATAGGAAAGGAGGTAGCCGGTCGTGGAAAGAGAATGTTTGCAAGATCAAGATACTGCTTGGCCTGGTAAAGCAGGCCCCCATGACCGATCAGATGGGCCACGATTCTCACTTCGGCATCCGTAGATTACGATAGTACTTTCCAAATCGACAGATCTTCCGAAAGGAATCTGAAAATGATCCACCGCCGTGTTTGTCTGCTGGTCTTCGCTTTGGCCTTGGTCCCTTCTGGCGTGTGTGCCGCTGACAAGTCAGATTCACAAGAATATGACACACAGCGCATAGGAAATGTCGTCGAGGGGCGCGTTGTGGTGCCGACCAATCAGGTGCTTTCGCCCTTGGGCCGGCAGGTCGCATTCTCGGGGCGGCCCACCGACGTGTCGCTCAGCCCGAACGACCGATGGCTTGCAGTGCTCAGCCAATATGAAGTGCTGATAATCAACCCAGAAAGTGGCGAAATTGTCGCGCGAAAGTCGCATCGAGGCGGCAGTTACAAGGGCATCGTGTTCACGCCAGATGGCAGCTGACTTTTCGCGTCGAACATCCGTGGTCATATTGGTGTGTTTAAAGTTGGTGACAACAGTCAATTGGAATCGCAGCCTTCTATTGAATTGCCTGCCGTCCGGGCCAACAATGCCTTGCCATCGGGGCTGGTCATCGATGCGGCTGGCCAATCGCTGTGGGTCGCGCTCAATCTGAACAACACACTGGCCGAAATCAAACTTGCCGATGGCAAACTCCTCCGTGAAATCTCGGTTGGCAGTGCCCCGTTCGACGTGGTGCTCGTCGGCGACAAGGCCTACGTGAGTAACTGGGCAGGCCGACACCCGGTTGACGGCGACAAGACAGGACCGTCCGGAGTGGGCACGGCGGTACGCGTCGATCCGAAAAGAAACATCGCCTCGGACGGGTCAGTCTCCGTGGTCGATCTGGTGTTGGGCCGAGAAATTAAGCAAATCGAAGTCGGGCTGCACCCTTCAGCAATTGCTGTTATGCGGGACGGTCGCTATGTGTGCGTGGCCAATGCTAACAGCGATACGGTCTCTGTGATTGAAACCTCGAGTGACACGGTCGTTGAAACGATCTCCACGCGTCCGGACGACAAGCTGCTATTCGGCAGTACCCCAACGCTTTGGCTTTGGCGCCCGACGGGCGCACGCTGTACGTCTCGAACGCCACGAACAACTGCATCGCTATGTTCGACTTTCATCCGCCCAAGAGCCGATTGCTCGGCTGTCTTCCCACCGGATGGTATCCGGCCGGATTGGCGTTGGACACGACGCGCGGCGCTCTATACGTGGCAAATATCAAAGGCGTGGGATCGCGCAATCTTGACTGGAAGGGCAAGCGCAAGGTCAACGGGCAGGATGTCTTTGGCTACAACTCGCACGACTACCTAGGCACGGTGTCGCTCATCCCTTTGCCAAAGAGCGATCAGTTGGCAGCACACACCGAGACCGTTTTGGAGAACAATCGGCTTACCGTGGCGGTCAGCGCAATGGCGCCACCTCGAAAAAACGTCGCGCCACGCGCGGTGCCTCAGCGTCACGGCGAGCCATCGGTCTTCAAACACGTACTCTACATCATCAAAGAGAATCGCACCTACGATCAGGTGCTCGGAGACATAGAGCGGGCCGAAGGAGATCCGCAGCTTTGCATCTTTGGTCGCGAGGTGACGCCCAATCACCACAAGCTGGTCGACGAGTTCGTGCTGCTGGACAACTTCTACTGCAGTGGAACGCGCAGCCCCGATGGTCACCAGTGGGCTAACGAGGCGTATGTGACAGACTATTTGGAAAAATCTTATGGCGGCTGGGGGAGAAGCTATCCCTACTGGGGCGGCGACGCTATGGCGTACGCTCCGAGCGGATTTCTTTGGGACAATGTGCTTGCCCACGATCGAACGCTGCGAGTGTACGGCGAATTCGTCGAAGCCACGATACGTTGGAAAGATTCCGAGCGAAACGAGAGGCCCACGTTCTTGGACTGTTATACTGATTTCGTGGAGAACAAGAACCAAATCGAGGTTCGGGCCACCGCCGCGATCAAGACGATTGAACCGTACCTTTGCCCCACGGCCATCGGTTTTCCAGCCATCGTGCCCGACATCCATCGAGCGCAGCAATTCATCAACGAATTAAAACGCTTCGAAGAAGAAGGGAATCTTCCCAACTTTATGGTGATGTTGCTTCCCAACGATCACACGGAGGGTACGCGGCCCGGCATGCCGACGCCCGAAGCTGCCGTGGCCGACAACGACTTGGCGCTGGGCCGCGTTGTTGAGGCACTGAGCCACAGCAAGTTCTGGCCGGAGACGTGCATCTTCGTCGTCCAGGACGATCCCCAGTCTGGGTTCTACCACATCGACGGACACCGCACCGTGGCCATGGTCATCAGTCCCTACACGCGGCGCGGGGCGCTCGACAGCACCAACTATAACCAGACCAGCATGATCCGCACGATGGAATTGATCCTTGGCCTGCCGCCCATGAACCAGTTTGACGCCTCAGCCACCGCTATGACAAGTTGCTTTACCGACTCGCCCAACTTCGCGCCTTATGACGCAGTGCCCAACATCATTCCGCTCGACCGGCTCAATCTAGCGATTTCTAAAATTGAGGACCCTCGGCAGCGACATTGGGCCCTGGCATCACTCAAGATGCCGCTCGACGAAGTCGATGAGGCGGGCGATGACACGCTTAATCGCGTCTTGTGGCACGCAGTCCGCGGCCGCGACGACACCTATCCCGACTGGGCTGTTCACTAATGCGAGCGGGCGACGTAAGCCGCCCGGTACTCTGCCCCGGTGGCTGTGTCACTCGCTATTCACTACTCGCTACGAGCTGATCCACGAGTCCATGTCTTTGAATAACTCTTCGATGCCGGGCTCGAATATACGGCCGATCAACAAATCGGTCAGATGGCCTTGATGCTGTGGATACGCTTTCATGAACCGGCCAAAGCTGAACGAAGGCGAGTAAAACGCTCGGACCAGCTTACGAATCCATTCGGTGCCGGCGACAAATTCGTCGGCCCACTTTCCAAGTTGGGCCGCCGATGTGTCGTTCTGTCGGAGTCCCTCGATGATGCAGTCCGCGGCCATCTCACCCGACTTGAGCGCAAAGAAAACACCGGACGAATAAATCGGATCGATGAATCCCCAGGCATCGCCAACCAACACCCAGCCGTCGCCGGCCACCTGTTGCGTCGAATAGGAAAATTCTTTCATGACGCGATGCTGGTCGATGCACTCGGCGTCGGCAAGCCGGTCCGCGAGTGCCGGGCATTGATCCAACTCGGCGGCAAACACGTCGGCCGGCGTACCACGCCCTTTAAGATCGCGCTGCTTGAACAGGTAATCGTGGTCTGCGACGACGCCGACGCTCGTGACATCGTTCGATAGCGGAATGGTCCAGAACCACGCTTGCTTGTCAGGCGTGAGCAGAATCGTCGTCGCGCCGCCGTGCAGACCCGGTTCGCGCCGCGCACTGCGATAGTAAGTCCAGATGGCCGCTTTTTTCAGATCCGGATTAACCCGGCGAATCCCCAGAGCGCCCGCGATGAGCGACCGCTGGCCCGTGGCATCGACGACCACGCGGGCTTGAATCTCTCGTCGCGTACCGTCCGCAGATTGAATACGAACCCCGTGTGCCCGCGTGTCGGCAGGGCCTGGCGAGTCAAACAGCACCTCGATTGCCCGCGTCTCGTCGTGACACTCGGCGCTTTTTTCGGCCGCGTTGTCCCAGAGCATCTTATCGAATTGGCTCCGCTCGACTTGCCACGTCTGAGACGACTCACGCGGATCGTGATCGGGAAAGTAAAACGGTTGAGATTCCTTGCCCGACGGGCTAACAAACTGAACGCTTGCTTTCCGTACGAACGACGAAGCTTTCATCTTGTCGAGTACGCCCAACCGCTCAAACGTCCAATAGGTCTCGGGCATCAGCGACTCGCCGACCACAAATCGAGGAAACTTCTCGCGGTCGATCAACAATACGTCGCGACCGGCATCGGCCACCAAGGCCGCCACGGTCGATCCGCCCGGACCACCTCCCATCACGATACAATCATAGGATGTTTTCAACATAATCGCGGGTTAACCGAGGCGAGCCGCGGGCGTAAGCCCGTGGGTGAAAGAGTAAAGCGCAGATAGACGCGGATATCCTAATAATCTGCGTTCATCTGCGGTTTCATTTTTTGTCTTTTTGTGGCTGTTCCTTTTCACTCTGAAACCGGAGCAACGATCTCCAGTAGTTCGATCGCCGGTTGGCCGCTGACATGGATCAAAGCCGATCGTCCGAAAGTCGTTTCGTCCGGGCGCATGTTCAACAGTTGCTGCAATTCCTGAGCGGGAGTGATTCGCCATAACTGGGCCAATTCCACATCGCGAAGCACACCATGCGCGATGAGACTTCGTCCCAGCGGAATGTCTTCGCCCTCGATTTCACGTCGAACTTCGGGAGTAAGCGCTCGTAGGTCAACGCGCATGATGCCAAATTGTACGACGACGCCATCCGACTGCCGAGCCAGCACAATTTTACGGGCGTAATGCGAGTCGGTCACGTGCTTCGCCAACACACGCACTTTAACCAGACTCTGGTGCTGTCGTTCCACTG
>CAUYYY010000024.1:0-11847 GCA_963577165.1 Planctomycetota bacterium
TCGGTCGGACTGCACAACATGAACCGATATTTGCAAGAATTTCTCACCGCGTATCCCAAGGCCAATATTCGACTCGAGTACTTGCATCCGCAACGGGTTTACGAAGCGGTGGAAAACGACGAGGCCGACCTTGGTTTGATCAGCTACCCACGCGCGTCGCGCAACTTGGAAATCGTGCCCTGGCGTACCGAAGCGATGGTGTTGGTCTGCGCGCCAGAGGATGAGCTGGCGGCCGCTTCGTCGGTCTCACTCAAAGCGATTCATGGTCGCAGCATGGTCTGTTTTGAGAGCGAGTTGGTCATTCGTCGAAAAATCGACCGGGCGATGCACAACGCACATGTCGAAACCAAGATTACGATGGAATTCGACAACATTGAGACCATCAAACGCGCGGTCGAGATCGGCGCTGGAGTGAGTCTGTTGCCCGAACCGACCGTGACTCGTGAAGTCGAGGCGGGCACGTTAGTCAAGGTACCGCTTGAGGATGACACCTTGGTACGACCGCTGGGCATTGTCCATCGTCGTGGGAAAAAGCTAACGATCACGGCCGAGCGATTCCGCAATGCACTGACGGCCAGCAGCGAGACCAACGGCGAGGTGTTGGCGACACCAGACGTTGTTGGCCGTCCGTTCGCGGCTCCAGTTGCCGCGTCGAATGGGCGACTGCCGAGATAGTCCGGCGGTTGGTGTTCGGGCAGCGTGAGAAAACAGGCAAATAACGCCGTGCGTACGACGTTTCGAGACATGGGCGGAAGTGGGATGACGAACAAGGTTGGAATGACGGGCAAGTTTGCCACGGCAGGTTTGCCGCCGAAGCGCGGATTGTACGATCCGGCCTTTGAGCACGATAGCTGCGGCGTCGGGTTTGTCGCGCACATCAAAGGGCACCGCTCGCACCAAATCATCCTTGACGCGGACGAAGTGTTGCAATCGATGGACCACCGTGGCGCCTGCGGCTGCGAGGCTAATTCGGGCGACGGAGCGGGCATTCTCACCGCGTTGCCGCATGAATTTTTGCAGAAGGTTGCCCAAGCCGACCTGGGCGCTGAGCTGACGTCGCCGGGTGAGTTTGCCGCTGGATTAGTCTTTTTGCCCCAGTTGGATGACGAACGCCAGCGGTGCAAACGCACCGTGGAAAAGATCATTGCCGAGCAGGGACAGCGCCTCCTTGGCTGGCGTAAGGTTCCGACCGACGCCCGAGCTGCCGATGTGGGACTCACCGCGCTGGCGGCGGAGCCCGTGATCGAACAACTCTTCGTGGCTGCCAGCGAGGGCCTCGCCGGCGACGCATTCGAACGCCAGCTCTATGCGATTCGAAAGCGAGCAAGTCAAGCGCTCCGCGGCGCAACCGACATGCGGCAAGCCAAGATGTTTTATATCTGTAGCCTCTCGACCAAAGTGATCATCTACAAGGGTATGTTGACGTCCGCTCAGGTGATGCCTTACTTTCCCGATCTGAAAGATCCCGACTATACGACGCATTTGGCGATGGTTCACTCGCGGTTCTCGACCAACACGTTTCCGTCGTGGGACCGTGCCCAACCGAACCGGTTCATGTCGCACAACGGCGAAATCAACACGCTCCGTGGAAACATGAACTGGATTCGTGCCCGCGAAGGGATGATGAAAAGCGATCGGTTCGGCGATCAGTTGGCTCAACTGTTTCCCGTGGTCGAACCGGACTGCAGCGACTCGGGCACATTTGACAACGTGCTGGAATTTCTGCTGATGACCGGCCGCACACTGCAAGAAGCGGTGATGATGATGATTCCGGAAGCGTGGCAAAAGCACGAATCGATTTCGAAAAGCAGGCGAGACTTCTACGAATACAACTCGTGTCTCATGGAACCGTGGGACGGCCCGGCTTCGATCGTGTTCACCGACGGCCATTACATTGGCGCGGTGCTCGATCGCAACGGACTCCGGCCGAGCCGCTATTATCTAACGCACGACGATCGGGTCATCATGGCGTCCGAGGTCGGCGTACTCGAAATCGACCCGGCCAACGTAAAGTACAAGGGTCGATTGCAACCGGGCAAAATGTTCCTTGTCGATTTCGAGCAGGGGCGATTGATCCCCGATGACGAGTTGAAGAACGACTTTGCCCAGCGCAGACCCTATGGCACCTGGTTGAAAAACCAGCGGATCACGCTGGGTGATCTCAGACGGGGCGACCTCCGAAAAAAACCAGACGCACACGGGTTTGATCCCGATTCGCTGCTGCCGCGGATGCGCGCCTTTGGATTCACGCTCGAAACGATGCAGTTCATGCTCCTGCCGATGATCGCGGAAAAGCGTGATCCGGTTGGCTCGATGGGCAACGACGCGGCGCTGGCCGTGTTGTCCGATCATCCGCGTATGCTTTACGACTACTTCAAACAGCTTTTTGCGCAGGTGACCAATCCGGCGATCGACTCGATTCGCGAAGACGTCATCATGTCGCTCGAATGCTACATCGGACCAGAAGCCAATTTGTTGCAAACGACCGAGCAACACGCTTACCGCCTGTTGGTGCCGGAGCCGATTCTCACCAACGAAGAACTCGCGGCGCTCAAGCACATCGATCATCGCGGCTGGCGAGCGAAGACCATCGATATCACCTGGCCTCGAAAAGAAGGGCAAGCCGGATTGACCCATGCGCTCGATCGCATCTCGAGCGAAGCCGAAGCGGCGATCGATGATGGCTTTAGTTTGGTCGTGCTTTCCGATCGCAACATCGGAAAGGATCGCGCTGCGGTTAGCGCTTTGTTGGCCTGCGGCGCCGTGCATCACCATCTCGTGCGGCAAGCTAAGCGAACGCGGATCGGCATCGTGATCGAAACGGGCGAAGCCCGCGAGGTCCATCACCACTGCCTGCTGATTGGATACGGGGCCGACGCGATCAACCCCTATCTGGCCTTCGAGGCCCTCTGGCAAGCTCATGCCGACGGTCTGTTGCCCGAGGAGTTGGTCGACTCGAAGGTCGTCGCGGCTTATCGAAAGGCGGTGAACAAGGGAATGCTCAAAGTCATGGGCAAAATGGGCATCTCGACGCTACAATCGTACAAAGGGGCCCAGATCTTCGAGGCGGTCGGCCTTGCAGACGAGATCATTGAGCGCTGTTTTACCGGCACGGCCAGTCGCATTCAGGGCGTCGGCTTCGATGTGCTGGCCAGCGAACTGTTGCGTCGACACGCGCTCGGCTATCCGGCCGACGGTGTCGTGTCGGCCAAGGCGTTGTCCAACCCGGGCGAGTTCCACTGGCGGGCCGAAGGCGAACGCCACATGTGGGATCCACCGGCAATTGCCGATTTGCAAGTCGCCGCCCGAACGAACAACCGCGAAGTTTACGAGCGATTCGCCGAGCATGCCAACGGCGATGCGCGGACCCGCTGTACGTTGCGTGGCCTGTTGAAGATCAAAACCCCAGGACCTGACGGTTCCGTTCCCATGGGGCCCATTGCTCTTGAAGACGTCGAGCCGGTCAACGAAATCGTCCGGAGATTTTGCACCGGCGCGATGAGTTTTGGCTCGATCTCGGCCGAATCGCACGAGACGTTGGCGATCGCCATGAACCGCATCGGCGGCAAGAGCAACACGGGTGAAGGGGGCGAGGATTCCGATCGCTTCGAGCCTATGGCAAACGGCGATTCGCGACGATCGGCCATCAAGCAAGTCGCCTCGGGCCGATTTGGCGTGACCATCTGGTATCTGGCAAACGCCGACGAATTGCAAATCAAAATCGCTCAAGGCGCCAAGCCGGGCGAAGGGGGCGAGCTGCCCGGCCGCAAGGTCGACGAAAACATCGCGAGGATTCGCTATTCGACCCCGGGTGTCGGTCTGATCAGTCCGCCGCCGCATCACGATATTTACTCGATCGAAGATCTCAAACAACTGATCCACGATCTGAAAAACGCCAACCCGAGCGCCCGGGTGAGCGTGAAGCTGGTTTCCGAAGTCGGTGTCGGCACGATCGCCGCCGGCGTGACCAAGGGATACGCCGATCATATTCTGATTTCCGGCCACGATGGCGGCACCGGCGCCTCGCCACTGACCAGCATCAAACATGCCGGGCTGCCTTGGGAATTGGGCCTCGCCGAGACACATCAGACGCTGGTCATGAACGACCTGCGCAGTCGCGTCGTGCTGCAGACCGATGGCCAATTAAAAACGGGCCGCGATGTGGTCATCGCGGCACTTTTAGGTGCCGAGGAGTTTGGATTCTCCACGGCGCCGCTCGTCACGCTTGGCTGCATCATGATGCGCAAGTGCCATCTCAACACTTGTCCGGTCGGCATCGCCACCCAAGACCCCGAGCTGCGAAAGAAATTCGCCGGCAAACCGGAGCATGTGGTCAACTATTTATTCATGGTGGCCGAAGATGCGAGGGCCATCATGGCACAGCTCGGCATTCGCACGGTGAACGAACTGATCGGCCGCACCGACCTGCTGGAACCCGATACGGCGATCCAGCATTGGAAGGCGAGCGGCCTCGATCTGTCGCCCATCTTAGAACCAGCGGATCGTCCGCATGACAACGTCGGCGTCTATTGTCAGATAGGCCAGGACCACGGACTCGATAAGGCGATCGACAATCAACTCGTCCGTCTGGCACAGCCGGCTATCAACGATGGTAAGCAAGTTCATATCGAGCTGCCGATCGTTAACACGAACCGCACAGTGGGCACGATTCTCAGCCACACGATCGCCCGGCGGTGGGGCGAGCAGTGTTTGCCGGACGACACGATACAAATCAAACTCAACGGCTCGGCGGGACAAAGTTTTGGCGCGTTTCTGGCCCGAGGCGTAACGCTCCAGCTCGAAGGCGATGCCAACGACTATGTGGGCAAGGGCCTTTCGGGCGGGCGAATCATGATTTATCCGCCTCGACAGAGTACCTTTGCGGCGGAAGAGAACTTCATCATCGGCAACGTCGCCCTCTATGGGGCGACCAGCGGCGAGGCCTTCTTCCGTGGCCAGGCGGCCGAAAGGTTCGCCGTCCGGAATTCCGGCGCCCGCACCGTGATCGAAGGCGTCGGAGACCATGGCTGTGAGTACATGACCGGCGGACGAGTGGTGATTCTCGGACCGACGGGACGAAACTTTGCCGCGGGCATGAGCGGTGGGGTGGCCTACGTCTGGGATCCCCACGCAGCGCTTCTCGGAAACTGCAACCGCGGCATGATCGAATTGGAAAAAGTGACCGATCCGGAAGACATCGAAGAACTGGCCGAGCTGATCAAGCGACATCATCAGCATACCGAGTCGGCCGTGGCGTCCTCGATCCTCGATCGGTGGGACGAGTCGCTCGCCGAATTCGTCAAGATCATGCCCGTCGATTACAAACGTGTACTCGAACAGGAAAAACTTCAAAACAAACAAGTGGTAGCGACATGAGCACCCCGGCTGCTTCAGACAGATGCGGGTGCTGGAAAGTCGCGATGGAAAGCAGCCGGGGTGCTTTCTACCTAGCCGCCACGTAGCGCTGAACGACGGAGACAACGATGGGAAACCCGACCGGTTTCAAAGAATACGATCGCCAAGCGGTTCCCTATCGGTCGCCGCTGGTGCGAATCAAAGACTTCGCGGAAGTATACTCGGAGCCTGCGGAAGAACGCCTGCAAACGCAGGGGGCTCGCTGCATGGATTGTGGGGTCCCGTTTTGTCAATCCGACACCGGCTGTCCGATCGATAACCTCATTCCCGAGTGGAACGATCTGGTTTACCAAGGCCGCTGGCGCGATGCGCTCGATCGACTGCACCGCACGAACAACTTTCCCGAGTTTACCGGAAGGGCTTGCCCCGCACCGTGCGAAGGCGCCTGCGTACTCGGCATTACCGATCCGGCGGTCACGATTAAGAACATCGAGAACGCGATCATCGATCGCGGTTTCGCCGAAGGTTGGGTCCGGGCCGAGCCGCCCGATCATCGCACGGGCAAAAAGGTCGCCATCGTCGGTAGCGGACCGGCCGGACTGGCGGCCGCCGCGCAACTGAACAAAGTGGGCCATCAGGTGACCGTTTATGAGCGGGCCGACCGAATCGGCGGGCTGCTGATGTACGGCATTCCGAACATGAAGTTGGACAAACAGGTCGTTCAGCGAAGAATCGATCTGCTGCGGGCCGAAGGGGTCGAGTTCATCACCGGCGCGCACGTCGGGGCGGCGGACAACAGCCGGGCCGTGCCCACGCAGATGGGCCTGCCGCCGAAGGCACGACGCGTCGATCCGAACCAACTGCGCGACGAGTACGACGCGCTGCTACTGGCAACCGGGGCGACCAAGCCCCGCGATCTGCCGGTGCCGGGACGTGACTTGAAGGGTGTCCACTTCGCGATGGAGTTCCTCTCGGCTAGCACTCGCAGCCTGCTCGACTCGCAACACGCCGACGGGGACTATATCAATGTCAGCGGTAAAAACGTGGTCGTGATCGGCGGCGGCGATACGGGCACCGACTGCATCGGCACCGCGCTGCGACACGGTTGCCAAAGCCTGATCAATCTGGAAATCGTCCCGCGACCGCCCGACGCGCGTGCCGCGAACAACCCTTGGCCTCAGTGGCCGAAGATTTTCCGTGTCGACTACGGCCACGAAGAGGTCGCCCAGAAGTTCGGCCGCGATCCGCGCGACTTTGCGATCGAAACCGTTGAGTTTCTCGGTGACGACTACGGTCACCTCCGGGCGCTACGGTGCGCGGAGGTCGATTGGAGCAAGCCGGCTGCGGGCGGTGCGCCGTTCAGCCGTGTTGCCGGATCGGAGCGCGAGCTGCCGTGCGAACTGGTCACTCTGGCGATGGGCTTCCTCGGACCAGAGCACCAAGTGTCGGATTTGCTGGGCATTGCGTATGACGGTCGAAGCAACTACCAAGCCGAGCATGGACGATTCGCTACGAATCTGCCCGATGTGTTTGCTGCCGGCGATTGCCGTCGCGGTCAGTCGTTGGTCGTGTGGGCCATCAACGAAGGTCGCGGTGCCGCCCGTGTCATCGATGAGTTTCTGATGGGCCACAGCTCGCTGCCCGCCCCGGGGCTCACGCTCGGACCGTCGCTCGTGACGACCGAGTAGTGTGGCACTGCTGGTATTTTGGGTGGCACTGCTGGCCCGCCACGGCGGATTCGCCGTGGCGAACTTGCCCAGCAGTGGACAGCGATCACACTGCTGGGCAAGCCAGCAGTGCCACCCGCCACCCCCTTAACAGGCACAGTCAGGCCATGATCAGCCCTTCGCGGATCGCCAAGCGGGTTAACTCTGTTGACTTATGCACATCGAGCTTTTTCATGAGTCGCGATTTGTGATTATCGACCGTGCTATGGGCCAGTTTCAATTGATCGGCGCACTGCCGGACCGACAGCCCCTGTGCCAGCATCTCGAACACCTCCGATTCGCGTGGGGTGAGTTCGGTCAGCGAGGGCTCATCGGCAGTCGGACGCACCGTGGTCCCGTGGTGCGTTGTGACCAAGTGTTCATTGATGTCGTCGCCAAAGGCACGACCACCCCGGGCCACCAGGGCGACGCCGCGGGCAAGCTGGTGGAAGAGACTGCGGCGCGTGAAGTAACCTGCCACACCGATGCTCAATGCTTCTGCAACGCGGGCGGCGGTTGCGTATTGGTCCAAGAATATCACGCCTAGATTCGGAGCCGATTCTTGAACCATGCGTGTCCAACGAAACGCGATACGCTTGGAGAGCCGGGCATTGACGATCGCCACATTCGGATGGCTCCGCCCCAGCATTGCGAACGCCGTCTGCGGAGAGTCGGTGCTGGCCACCACCGACATATCTTAGGTGGCGCCAAACATGGCCGTGATCGACTCGCGAAACAGCATATCATCGTCAAGCAGAAGTACGCGTACCTCGTACTGTGTGTGAACTGAGCTATTCTGCGTGAAAACAGATCCATTGGTCATCAGTGCCATCGTCCTGATTTCCTCCTTCCGCCGAGAGCGCGCGACCCATGCAACAGTCACAGCCCGTTTGTCCTACGAATACGAACAGGCCCGTGACGCTCCGCCCACATCGGGTGCAGGCTGAATGACGCACTTCCCTGGAAAATTCTTATGTACTGGTTCGTGTGACGCTGCGGAATCCATACCGTGCGCCTGCCATATTCACGGCCAGTTAGACGAGTTGTCTGCCCCTGGCACGTTGCGCATCATGCGCATGAATCGATGTAACATTTGATCGGATCCGAATCAACAGAAATTAACCCCACTTTTAGCGCCAGAATCGACGACTGAGACGCCACGTGGCCACGGACCGATCACATGACGGTTCATCAATCCAGGAAACAACTTATGCGATAATACGACACCCGATTATGATATATAAGTGTCATCACCCAGGGGTGAAAACAGCAGAATAAACGTGATCGCACAGTGACACTCAGATGGCACAGAGGCAACGTTACGATAAACGATGCCCACACGAAGCCAACGTAACCTGTTTACCGCGTGGTGTTTTCACATCAGAGTGCATTAATAATGGGGCGGTTTTTCGTCCAGTGGATCGATCGCCTCGGTTGGCGCTTCGGCAATCGTGCGAAGCTGCTGATCGAGTCGGACCAATTGTCGCTCGATCGTGGTGAATCGGTCTTGCTGCTGGAGGACGACTTCGTTGAGCTGTTGAAAATCGTGCTGCAGATGCGTCAGCAGTGTTTCCAACTGCGTCACACGTTCTCGCAGTCGATCGTTCTCCACAGGGTTGTTCTGGGGCATAAACGCCAGCCTAATACAAAGTGCCTGACTTGGCCATCGGAACGTGTCATTCTGAGAGTCTTTTCATAGCCGCTCGGCGGAAGCCGGCGGTGATTGACCCACGGCGTGATCATGCGATAATCGGCTAGCCAGCACGTTAGGATTTGAAAGCACCCCGGCTGCTGATGAAAAAGCCACAAAATCTGTCGTGACACAGCAGCCGGGGTGCTTTCAAATACGACAGCTATTGTTTGGCCGATCCTTGCCTTTTTTTGGGAGACGAACCGATGACCGCACAATCAACCGACCAATTGGTCGCCAAGAAGTGTCTTCCGTGCGAAGGCGGCGTCGAACCCTACTCGCGCCGGCAGGCTCAGGAGCAGCTTCAGCAGTTAGACGGCTGGCACATGACGCACGACGGACAGCGGATTCGCAGAGACTGGACCGTCAAAAATTTCCTCGCCGGCCTCGATTTTTTCAACCGCTGCGCCGACGTTGCGGAAGCGGACGCTCACCATCCCGATTTGCACATCGAAGGCTATCGCAACGTGTCGGTCGAACTGTGGACCCACGCCATCGGCGGTCTCTCGGAAAACGACTTCATCCTGGCGGCCAAGATCGATCAGTTACCGATCGAATTGAAGTCGTAAGGAAGAAGTGCCGCGGATTGAATACGGATGAAACACTGATAAAAAGAAATTTATCAGAACGCAGGGTCTTCTGTGGTTCAATCGTCTTGGCTGCTGCAGATGGTTGAAATGTTACGTGTTCTTCTTATCCGTGTTTCATCCGTGGCTAGAGTACGTCTGAAATCGGCATAGCGTATTTTCGTCGATTTTTCTCGGGGTGTGGTGCAAGCTGAACACTACATGTTTGTCCGACTCGGACTAAATAATTCTTTTCGTGCCTTTTTGCGTTTTTCGTGGCTATCTTCTTTTGGTTGCGACAGGTTGCCGCACCGTGACTCAATAGAAAAACATCCGCGTCAGGATTTCCACCGCTGAGCCGGCGGCCCACATGTCATCGGCATCTACCCCGGACCACGCCCCGCCTCCCGTCGAACCGCCCGCACGTGCGATTCGCTTGTTCAGCTCGTCGGCCTTTTCCTGTTCACGCGCTCGCTCAGCCGCCTGCTCCGGTCCGCGGGCACGAATCCAGGCCAGGATCTCCGCCAGCTCATGCGCGTCGAACCACACGCCATGATCTTTACACACATCGATGATCACGCCGCTGCCACGGTCATATTGCGTTCGGCGCATCAACTTTTCGCAGACAACACAGGGCCGATACGACCAGCTTTCGCGGTGCCGGTCGGTGGCTCCTTGTCGAACCAACGGCTCGGCAAGCGACTTGGGCAGCGATTTGGACACCGACGTAGCCCGCTGCTGAACGTCCTTGGCAAGCCGCGAAAGAGCTTCGCGCGCCAACCATAGCCCGGCACACGTTTGGCATTCCATCACAGCGACCAGCTCGCTGCCAAGTTTCCGGCTGGTCAGCCGGTGGTCGCCTTCGCACGACGGACACTCCATTTCGGTGATGTCGCCGACGGCCATTTCGACGCTCAGCTGGTCCCCGCAACTGTGACAAAACTTGGCCCGATCGCTGACGCGCGTCAGACAGCTCGGACAAACCGTGTGCAGATCGCGCTCATGCAAAGTGAACTGGCTGTGGCAAAACGTACATTCGCTGCTGCCTTCTTCGCACGGGGCGCCGCACGCACTGCAACGCACGACGCGCGCATCGTGTCCCTGCGGCGCCTCGACGGTCAAGGCGGCCGAACAATGACAGCGAAATCGGCTGCCCACCGCCCGATCTGTGGCGTCGTACTGTCGCTTACATTCGTTACAGGCAACAATCAGGCGCATGGGTATTCAACCTGGGTGGTTCCGAATCTGACAACCAGCAACTGGCTATTAGCTACTGGCTGCTAGCAACCAACAACTGACAACCAGCAACTTATTCTTATTCGCTCGCCGACGTGAAATCTTGCCACTCGGCAGCAGATATTGTACGCTGTGGTCAGATTTGTCAAAGGTCGCCCAACATTCCGGAGGAACCGCCCATGTCAGAAAATTTCTCCTGCTACCTCGTTCGCAAAAATGACGATGGCCAAGTTCGTGCGGCGGTCGAGCGGATCGGGCTCGGCGATCTACCCTCGGGCGAGGTGACGATTCGCGTCACTTATTCGTCCCTCAATTATAAGGACGCTCTGGCGGCAACCGGCCACCCGGGCGTGGTCCGCTCGTTTCCACACGTGCCGGGCGTCGACGCGGCGGGCGTTGTTGAGTTGAGCGACCCGTCGAGCGACTCGGACCAATTCACGCCGGGCGACAAAGTGCTGATCACCGGTTGCCAGCTTGGTGCGGCCCGTTGGGGCGGCTATGCGGCCTACGTGCGGATGCCGGCCGAGTCGGTCGTGCCGCTGCCAGACGGACTCTCATTGCGAGAAAGTATGATCTACGGCACGGCCGGCTTCACCGCCGCCCAATCGGTCCAGGCAATTCTCGATCATGAGATCGATACCAGCCGCGGACCGGTCGTGGTGACCGGCGCCAGCGGAGGTGTCGGCTGCATGGCGGTGGCCTTGCTGGCGAAGCTCGGCTACGAAGTCGTCGCCGTGAGTGGAAAAGAATCGGCTCACGACTTGCTGCGAGAGCTTGGTGCGGTCGAAATTCTTCCACGTGACAAGGTCGTCGACAAGAGCGACGGCCCGCTGCTCGGCAGCCGCTGGTCGGCGGCGGTCGACACGGTCGGCGGAGCAACGCTCGCCACGCTGATTCGCTCAACCATGCACCGTGGCTGCGTGACGGCTTGTGGGCTAGTCGGCGGGCACGAGCTGCCACTAACCGTCTATCCTTTCATCTTGCGGGGCGTGACGCTCGTCGGCATCGATTCGGAAAAATGTCCAATGCCTGAGCGTCTCGCAATCTGGTCCCGTCTGGCCGGCGAGTGGAAGCTCGACCGGCTCGAATCGATGGTCAGCTCGACCGTGAATCTGACGGGCCTCGACAAGCCGATCGAAGCCATCCTAGCCGGCAGAATCTGCGGCCGCACGCTCGTCGAACCGACCGTGGACTGAATCGGGTGGCACTGCTGGTCTGCCGCAGGCCGATTCGCCGTGGCGAACCCGCCACGGCGGATCTAGCGACTTGCCCAGCAGTGTGTGTCGATCGTAAA
>CAUYYY010000025.1:0-11635 GCA_963577165.1 Planctomycetota bacterium
GGATCGGCTCGGCGTCCCGTTCAATCGGACGCCGGAGGGATTTCGCGACCAGCGGCGCTTCGGCGGTACGCTATTCAAGCGGACGGCGTTCGCCGGGGCGACGACCGGCCAGCAATTGCTCTACGCCCTCGACGAGCAGGTCCGTCGCTGGGAATCCACGGGCCACGTAACCAAATACGAAGGGTGGGACTTCCTCGGCCCGGTGCTCGATGCCAACGGCCGCTGTCGTGGCGTCATTGCACAAGATCTCGTGCCGATGGAGATCCGCTCGTTCCCGGCCGATGCGGTGCTCGTCGCCTCGGGCGGGTGCGGCCTGATCTATGGCAAGTCAACCATGTCGATGGCCTGTAACGGCAGCGCGGCCAGTCGCTGCGTACGAGCAGGCGTGAAATATGCCAACGGTGAGTTCATCCAAGTCCATCCGACGGCAATTCCCGGTGCCGACAAGCTGCGGCTGATGAGCGAATCGGCTCGTGGCGAAGGAGGGTGTGTCTGGGTGCCCCGCACACCGCAAGATCCCCGGCCGCCTTTGGACATACCTGAGAGCGAGCGTTACCATTTTCTCGAACAGCGATATCCGGCGTATGGCAACTTGGTGCCTCGCGATATCGCCACCCGCAAGATCTTCAATGTTTGTGTCAACGAGGGCCTGAGTGTCGAAGGCGACCGCCAGTGTGTCTACCTCGACCTGACCCACTTGTCACGAGAAATGCTCGACAAAAAGCTGGGCGGCATCCTGGCGATCTACGAAAAATTTCAGGGCGTCGATCCACGCGACGTGCCGATGAAGATCTTTCCGGCCGTACACTATGCGATGGGCGGGCTTTGGGCCGATTACGAGCGAACGGCCGAAGGGCGGCTGGCGCCGGCTTCGCCCACAAATCAACAGACCAACGTGCCGGGCTTGTTCGCCATCGGCGAATGCGATTATCAATATCACGGTGGCAATCGGCTGGGAGCAAACTCGCTGCTGAGCTGCATCTTCAGCGGTCTGTTTGTCGCCCCGGGCGTCCAGACGATGTTGCGTTCGCTCAGCGGCGGCAGTGCGGCCGACCAAGATGCTTCGCTCTACGAAAGCCATCGCGCGCAGCATCAGCAGGAGCACGATCGTCTGTTGCGTCGGCCGGGCGGAGGTGAGAACCCTTATGTGATTCATCAGCAACTTGGTCAGACAATGACCAACGCAGCCACCGTCGTCCGCAACAACCAACAACTGCGCGACGCGCGGGCGAAAATCGAAGAACTGGCCGAGCGGACCGAAAACTGTTCGCTCTCGGATACGGGAAACTGGACCAACCAGAACGTCGTGTTCACCAAGGCGCTGCGAGACATGTTCTCGCTCTCCCGGATCATTTTGGATGGGGCACTGGCCCGAGACGAATGTCGCGGAGCGCATTACAAACCGGAATTCGATATGCCGGGCGTCGACGCGCAAGACCCCGCCGAGCGGCTCCGACAAGCCGAAGCCTGGTGCGACAAATTTGAACAGAAGAACGAGCGGTGGTTGAAAACAACGATCGCCACACTCGACAGCCAAGGCCAGCCCCAACTGAGTTACGAGGACGTCGACACATCGCTTATCCCGCCCCGCCCACGGCTCTACGGCCTGGTCGGGGCCGAAGTGATCGAGCAAGTGTGGAAAGAACGACAAGAAAAAAAGTCAGCGGCGGATCCCTCGGGTAACACCGGCTGACGCGACAAAATAGTCCCGCACGAGACGCGACGGACAAGGAAATTCGCATGAGCAGCAACGGCAATGCCCAGCATGGATGTGATTCATTCGAAGTTCGCGTTCTGCGCCAGGACGCGCCCGGCCAGCCGAGCTATTGGTGCCGCTACGGCGTGGCTTATGAGCCCGATATGAACGTCATCAGCGTACTGCAAAAGATCGCCTCCGAGAGTACCACGACGGATGGACAACACACGGCCCCGGTCGCCTGGGACTGCAACTGTCTGGAGGAAGTCTGCGGCGACTGCACGATGCTGGTGAACGGTCGCACGCGTCAAGCCTGCACGGCGCTGGTCGACAGGCTGCTCAAAGACAACCCGGAGGAAATCGAGCTCCGCCCGATGAGCAAGTTTCCCGTCGTGCGTGACCTGCTGGTTGAACGCTCTCGGATGTTCGCCGCGCTGGGGCGCGTGAAGGCTTGGATCCCAGTTGATGGCTACTACGAACTCGGACCAGGTCCTCGCCAATCGCAGGCACAGCAGCAACAGGCCTATCCGCTGACCGAGTGCATGACGTGCGGCTGCTGCCTAGAAGCTTGCCCGCAATATACCCGTATCGAACTCGAACGACGTGACGGCGAAAGCGATGCCGATTTTTCCACACAGCGAAACGCGGCCCATGATCGAGGATTTGTCGGTGCAGCGGCGATCAGCCAGGCCATGCTCTTCAACGATCATCCAACCGGCCAGATGAACGCCGGCGAGCGGCTCGACGCACTCACCGCCGAGGGCGGCCTGCAGATCTGTGGCAATGCTCAGAATTGCGTGGCGGTCTGCCCGAAAGAAATTCCGCTCACCACTTCGATCGCCCGCGCCGGCCGGGCCACCACACTGCATGCGATCAAGCAATGGTTTGATCGGTAGCATACAAGAGTTTTGACTGATGGGTGAATCTGTGAGAGACAGCCATCACCAGACCCAGACTTCCACAGTGACGCCTGCCCCGCTACTTCGCTCCGACAAGATCTTTCTTCCGTCGCTCGGCCAGCAGCTCTTCCTGGATGCTCGGCGGGACCCGTTTGTACTTGGCCAGTTGCATGGTGAACGTCCCCATGCCCTGCGTCATGCTCCGCAGATCGGTTGCGTAGCCGAACGTCTCGGCCAACGGCACCTCGGCGGTGATCTTCGCCGTTTTTCCCTCGACATCCGTTGTGACAATCATACCGCGGCGACTACTGAGGTTGCCCACCACGGCACCTTGGAATGACTCTGGACACTCGATTTCTATGAGCATGATCGGTTCGAGCAAGGCCGGTTTCATTTTCATAAACGATTCACGGAAGCAGTTCTGAGCGCAGAGCATGAATGCCATATCCGAGCTATCAACGTCGTGATACGAACCGTCGTCGACAACAACCTTGATACCCGCCACCGGATATTCGCCGAGCGGGCCCTTTCTCATCATGTTGCGAAAGCCCTTCTCAACAGCCGGCAGAAAGTTCTTCGGAATTCGCCCGCCCACAACGTTTTCCTCAAACTCAAAAGCCTCGTCGGCGTCGTCCGGCAAAATCTCAAGTTTGCCGACGATGTGAGCATATTGTCCCGATCCGCCTGTCTGTTTCTTATGCTTGAAGTTGAACTCGACGTTCTTCGTGCCCGACTCGCGATAGCTCACCTTCGGCGCGCCGACTTCGACTTCGACATTGTACTCACGTTTGATCCGCTCGATGTAAATTTCCAGATGGAGTTCGCCCATGCCGGCGATCAACGTTTCGCCCGTCTCCTGATCGGTGTTTACGCGAAAGGTCGGATCCTCCCGGCGAAAGCGCTGCAGCGCCTTGCCAAGCCGGTCCGCTCCGTCTCGATTCACCGGCTCAATGGACATCTTGATGACCGGCTCGGGCACAAACATACTTTCGAGCGTGCATGTTTTCGCCGCCGCCGCATACGTGTCACCGCTGGCTGCGTCGACGCCCATCACCGCCACGATGTCACCAGCCGTCGCCTTGCCGACTTCTTCGCGTTTGTCCGCGTGCATCTTCACGATTCGGCTGAATCGCTCCTTGCGGCTCGTCCGTTGGTTTACGTATGTTTCGCCCTTTTCGATCGTGCCCTGGTAGATCCGCATAAAGGTCAACTGTCCGTAGGGATCGTCGACGATTTTGAACGCCATGCCCACGAAGGGGTCGTCGGCGCTGGTGCTCAGCGGCACGCTCTTTTCCGCATCTTCATAGTCCTTGGCGATGACCTCGCGGTCCAATGGCGAGGGCAAGTAGCGATGAATCGCATCCAAGAGCGGCTGCACACTCTTGTTTTTGAATGCCGCGCCGAGAAAAGCCGGTGTCATGTCCTGGCACAACACGGCCTGGCGGACGACCCGATGGATCAGTTCCTGTGGCACATCCTCTTCCGAGAGAAGAAGTTCCATTAGTTTGTCGCTGTACAATGAGAGCGCTTCGAGCATCTGCTGCCGCGATTTGCTCGCCGCGACAGCCAAATCGTCGGGAATATTTTCTTCGCGGACGGTTTCGCCGTTGGCGCCGTCGAAGTAAATCGCCCGCATCGTAACCAGATCAACAATGCCTTCAAAATGCTCCTCAGCACCAATGGGTAACTGCATCAGGATCGCGTCGCAGTCGAGCTTGTCTTTGACCTGCTCGACGACGCTCGCCGGGTTGGCGCCCGTGCGATCCATTTTGTTGATGAACGCCAGCCGCGGTATATGATATCGCTTCATCTGACGGTCGACGGTCAGCGACTGCGACTGGACGCCGCCCACGGCACAGAGTACCAGCACCGCACCGTCAAGCACTCTCAGGCTGCGCTCCACCTCGACGGTAAAGTCAACGTGTCCCGGCGTATCAATCAAGTTGATGTCGCAACCATTCCAGTGGACGCTGGTCGCCGCGCTGGTAATCGTGATTCCGCGTTCTTTCTCCAACTCCATGTGGTCCATGGTGGCGCCGTCGCCACCGCCACGGACATCTTCAATTTTGTGAATCCGACCGGTGTAGTATAGAATGCGCTCGCTCAGCGTCGTTTTACCTGAGTCGATGTGCGCGGAAATACCAATGTTGCGTAGCTTGGAAAGGTCCATCCTCTTTGTGCCTCAAAAATACGTGCAATCAATTCGATCGCATCACAAACAAAACAAACTCGGGGGCGGCGCGAAACCAAGACGCCTGCAAGCGGCGCCGGTTGACGATCTAGATGGATCGGGCAGGGCGTACCAATCTTGCATTCTATTAGGTTTCGTCCGACTGACTAGGCCGAATTCAGGCTATACCGCGTCTATTTCCACATCTTTTCGGCGTCAAATCGACCTCGTCAGAACAACCGTTGCCATCGGCATGCGTGGTGAGGGTCGAGGGTGGCGGGGAAGGAGCCTAAGCGACGGCCCCGATGGCTGCACCACGGGGCCGTCGTCGGGACTCCTTCCCCGCCACCCGTCTACCCACCTTGAACCCGACACAATTGACCGAAACGCTTACCGGAGTTACGGTTGAGGTCTATGAGCCATGCCCCGGAACAAATCCCATCCGAACGGACTCCCCCCGACCCGGATCCCCAAAACCAGGCAGAAGCGAGTCCACTACCAGCAGGTCTCTTGGCCGACCATCCGTGGCTAACGTTTCTGTTGCCCTTTATTGTCTTCATGCTTGTCGGATCGCTCGAGCCGACGCCCGGAGAAGGGGGTGCCAAAGGCCCGTGGTTCGGAGTTTATATCGAGTACCAGCACTACCCGATCGTCTACTGCACCAAGGTTCTTTTGACGGTTTTGGCGATGCTCTTCGTACTGCCTGGCTACCGCACGTTCCGGCTACGTATCAGCCCGCTGGCCGTTGTCGTCGGCGCGGTGGGCGTTGTTGTGTGGATCGCGTTGTGCCACATGCAGATCGAGGCGAAACTGTTTGGCCCGATCGAAGCGAATGTGTTTGATCCGATCGAGGCGAAGGTGCGTGAGTTACTGGGCTTTGATCCCGCCGTGGACCAAGGTGCCGCAAAATTGGGCGAGCGGAGTGCCTTTAATCCGCTGGAGCAACTGGCCCATAATCCGGCATGGGCATACGGCTTCCTGGCCATCCGTTTTTTTGGTCTCGCGCTGCTGGTGCCCATCATCGAGGAGTTTTTTCTTCGCGGCTTCCTCCTGCGATTTGTGGTCAGCGCGAATTGGTGGCAGATACCGATTGGCAAGGTGAATAGAACCGCGCTGATCACTGGAACGGCCGTGCCGATGCTCATGCACCCGGGCGAACTCCTGGCCGCCCTGGTCTGGTTTTCAGCCGTCACTTGGCTGATGGTTCGCACGCGCAACATTTGGAACTGTGTCGTAGCCCATGCTATGACGAACCTGCTGCTGGGGATCTACGTTGTGATCAGCGGCCACTGGTGGTTGATGTAGTGAGGTAGGCCGGAACGGCACGGAGACCGTTCCCTGCATCAACGTTGAACGGGCCGCTTCGCACCTTGCTTGACGACCGAGGCCACCTGCTGCGGACGGCTGCGATACGGCTTTTTTTGTTTGTAGGCCGTCAGACGCCGTTTTATCGTCTTTTGAAATTTCTCCGGCGCTTTTTCGAGGGCCGCTCTAACGGCTTCCTGTGCCATCTCGAATTGACCCGAGTTGGCATGGGCCGCGCCCAGCACATCGAGGTAAAGCGGATCGTCGCCGTCCAGTTCAATCGCTTTACTGGCGGCCGAGACCGCCGCCTCCGCATCGCGATATTTTTCCTCCGGACAGGTCGCCAGAACCCAGGCAGCTCCCAAATAAGCACGGCCCAATTCGGGGTCGTGCTCGACCGCTCGTTGGAAATCACGCAATGCCCGAGCGTAGTAGCCCAAATCGGAATAGAGCTGGCCACGATTGGCAAGAGCCGCACTGTTTTGCGGATTGAGCCGAAGTGCTTCCGTAAAATCGCGGACGGCCTCTGGGTATTTTCGAAGCTGATAGTAGGTATGTCCGCGGCTGTTGTAGGCGGCCGAGTCATCTGGCGCCAGTTGAACGGCTCGGTCATAATCTTTCAACGCTTCCTCAAATTGACCGTTCTTGTAGCGCAATTCTCCGCGGTTGAAGTAGGCGTTGGCATGGCGAGGATTGAGCTCGATCGTGCGTGCGAAGTCGGCGAGAGCCTCTTCCAGTCGGCCCATCAGAGCGTAACTGACACCCCGGTTGTGCAGTGCCCGCCAGCGGGCATTGTCATACTGGACCGCTGTTTCAAAGTCTTCGAGAGCCTGCTGCTCGCGCTGCGTTTCAGCTGTGATGGTTCCGCGACGGTTGTACGCCCACGATAGCAGCCGCTCAGCATACCTCTCCGTTTCTCTCGACACGCCCTGCCGAATGCCACGTTCGCACTGCGCGATGATCGTCGAATAATGGCCTTCCGAGTCGCCCTGTCGACTCTGCTCGTAGGCTTGCTGAATGAGGACGGCGCCCGACGTCTCGGCTTGCAGCGGGCTAAGGGCTGAGGGTCGAGGGACGAGGGTTGAGGCAGCAGCCGGGGTGCTTTCCCTGGACCCTCCTCCTGGGCCGACGTGCGGCTTTTTCCAAGTCAGACGGTCGCTCGCTTGCAGAGTATCTTCCGCATACAGCGGCTGGTGGCTCGCGACCACTGCGAGATGCAACATGGCGGCGAAAGCCAACACGGCGAGTCGTATAAGTCGTGACATCCTTGTCATGACGATCATGGCTCTATTTCTCCAGCTAGTGCGATTTAGAAGGGTTCAGGGTTTAGGATTAAATGTTGTCCCAAATTTCTGAACCCCAAACCCTGAGCCCTTCCCTTTGGCCCCGTCATTTCTTTGGCTCCGTCATCGACCACGGATCGAGCGCCCGCTTAAGCTCGTCTTCTGGCAGGACTCCCTGCTGTAGACATAGTTCGCGAATTGTTTTACCCGATTTGAACGCTTCCTTGGCCAAGGCGGCGGCCTTCTCGTAACCAATCAATGGATTCAAACTGGTGGCCATCGAGAGGCTCTTTTCGACGGCCGCTTCGCAGGCTTCCGGATTGGCCTCCATATCTTCGCCACACAGGCCGACGAATGCCTCGGTTACGCTGGCCATCAGCGAGATGCTCTCGAGCACCGTGTGACCCATAACCGGCATCATGATGTTCAATTGAAATTGACCACCGGCCGCGCCGCTCAGTCCGATCACCTGGTCATTGCCTATGACCCGCGCGGCAACCTGCATCATGCTTTCGCACATCACCGGATTCACCTTGCCCGGCATGATGGAGCTGCCCGGCTGCCGGTCGGGCAGTTTGACTTCATCGAACCCACAGCGTGGGCCGCTGCTCAGCCAGCGGATGTTGTTCGCCACGTTAAACAGCGTACTGGCGATCGTACGCAACTGGCCATGACACTCGACAAGTCCGTCTCGATTGGCGTTGGCTTCAAAATGATTGACCGCTTCGGTAAACGGGATCTCGGTTTCGCTCGCCAAAGCTTCGGCCACCCGTCGCCCAAACTCCGGATGCGTATTGATCCCGGTCCCCACCGCCGTGCCGCCGACCGGCAATTCCAAAATGGGATCCATCGCCCGCAGAGCGCGATCGACCGAGAGGCTCATCTGTCGTGCGAAACCGCCAAACTCCTGGCCCAATCGAAGCGGCGTAGCGTCGGACAGATGGGTACGGCCGATCTTGATGATGTTGTCCCACTCGTCTGCTTTTCGCTGCAATGAATCTGCGAATTTTCGCAGTGCCGGACTAAGAGTGTTGAGGATTTCAACCGCTACCGCGACGTGAATCGCCGTGGGAAAGGTGTCATTCGTGCTCTGTCCCATGTTGACGTGATCGTTCGGATGGATCGACTTTTCTCGACCGAAGCGATCGCCGCCGGCCAACTCGATCGCCCGATTGCTGATCACCTCGTTGACATTCATGTTGCTCGATGTACCTGAGCCGGTCTGAAACACGTCGATTGGAAACTGATCATCCAACTTGCCCTCGATCACTTCACGACATGCCCCGATCAGAACTTCAACCTGATTCTCATTGAGCGGACTCTTGCCCGTATCGGTCAGTTTTCCCAGATCACGATTGGCAATCGCCGCGGCATGTTTCACGCGGCCCATGGCGTGGATTAAAGCGGGAGGCAACGGCCAACCAGAAACTGGAAAATTGTCAACGGCCCGTTGCGTTTGGGCTCCATAATAGGCCTGTGCAGGTACCTGTACATCGCCCATCGAATCGTGCTCCGTACGGAATTCGGTCATGCTTTTCCACGCCGTTGGATCGATCTCCAACGCGCCGCCAAAAAAGTTTCTGATGGGATCGCTTGCACCCGGAGTAGCACGGCGCGCATCGCACCCCGCCCCCATCTGTTATCTTGAAGGGGCAGCTATCATCGGAGGGTCGCGCCGCGAATCATAGCGAATGAACCCAAATTGACAAGGCGAATTTGAGACTGCTAGCACTCTGCTGAAAAAGCAGATCGGTCTCTGAAACTTATGGGCGCGATTCGCACTCGACAGCGACTTGCAATCGACGATCAGGATAGTCTTATGCAGAGCAGAAATCTTCGATCTCGTTGGGTCGTCGCGATCGTCTGTGTTCTGTCGGTATGGACGTTTCGAGCCGTGGCCGATGACACGACCAACCCGCCGGCTCGCACCGAGTATTTCGGCCGCCGCATTGCCCAAACGATGCATTATACCGGTGCACCGTGGTTGGTACGAGAGTCGCGCAAACGAGAAGAAGAACCGAAAAAGCTTCTCGACGCACTCGCAATGAAGCCTGGTCAAAGGGTCTGTGATATGGGTTGTGGTAACGGATTCTATACGCTGCGACTTGCCAGACGCCTTGGTGAGCGTGGAACGGTGTATGCCGTCGACATTCAACAAGAAATGCTGGATGGGCTGATGCGGAGAGCCGAGCGGCAGGAGATCCACAATATTCGTCCGATCTGCGGGTCGCCGATCGATCCAAGGCTACCCGCAGGTACGATCGATCTTGTTTTGATGATCGACGTATACCACGAGTTTTCCCACCCGCAACGGATGCTCGACGCGATCCGCAGGAGCTTAAAACCCTCGGGCCGAATCGTGTTGGTCGAGTTCCGTGCCGAAGACCCCAACGTGCCCATTAAGCCGCTACACAAGATGAGCAAGCAACAAATTCTCAAGGAGATTGTGCCGAACGGCTTTCGACTCGATCATCAATTCGATGGATTACCGTGGCAACACGTGATGATCTTCGTCCCCGAAGAGCGTCGATCGGAAGGCAACGGACGTCCACCGGAATAATTGGCTGTCGGGGCAGCGAATCGGAGGGTAGATCCGGGAGTGAGATCCTTTTTCGATGGACACAGTTTGCCTTGGACCTGTGGGCAACAAACTTTAGCGGGGTCGGTTTTTCGGTCGAAGGAAAGTGACGGGCACGACAAACGAACCCCCTATATGAGGGTGAGAATGTGGGGGGATTCTTCTGAGGAGTTTCACTTGACCGAGTTCCGGACTGCTTGGGGTCGTAAGCTGGCATCCCAAACCCTGGAATTCGGGCAATAAGGCGTCCCGAGGAAATGACGTAACACACTGTAAATAAATGACTTACAATAATTCGCGTCTTATTTTATCCACCACAAGACGAATCGGCAGAGGATGTTCCTCGATTTATCAACTGAAAACTTGTTATAATCGCTGAAACTGTTAGGATAGGTGGGTGGTTAGTCTTATCCCAGTTACGATAGCAGATGAGGTTGCGTGATTACGAGACGACTTGCCATAAGTCGTTGCATGTGACGGCACACCCTTGGGACGCTAATGAACGAGAACGCGCGGTAGAGCACCGGCTGATTCTGTCAACCTGTGTACACCGCATCGTGAACGCGAGCCGACGACGAGTTACGCGGGGCATCTCGGCATAGCGTGGAACATTGAGAGAGATATGGCCGACTTGAGCATTGCTCCGTCGATTGATTCACTTTTGTCTTCCCACCCTGAAGACTCCGACAGCTGGGTATTGGGAAGCAATCCCACGGTCCGTCGGATTGCGCGCCATGCTGAGCGCGCCGCAGAAGTCCAATGTACGGTTTTGATCTCGGGCGAAACGGGCACGGGCAAAGAGCTTTGGGCTCGACTTTTGCACCGCCTAAGCCCTCGGGCCAAGAAACCTTTTGTCCCGGTCAATTGCGCTGCGCTGACGGTCACACTGGCGGAAAGTCAGTTATTCGGTCATGAAAAGGGGGCATTCACCGGCGCGTTGGGACGCAGCTTGGGCGTTTTTCGCGCTGCCGAAGGCGGCGTCGTGTTTCTCGACGAAGTCGGAGATATGCCGCTCGAATTACAACCGAAGCTGCTGCGCGTTTTGCAACAGAGCGAAGTAACCCCGGTCGGTGCGGCCCATCCTTTGATCGTTGATGCCCAGGTAATTGCCGCAACAAACCGAAATCTTGAGGAGGAAGTGGCCGCCGGTCGCTTTCGCGAAGACCTTTATTATCGGCTTAATATGGTCGAATTGGACGTACCCCCCCTGAGAAATCGGGTCGATGATATTCCGGAATTGATCGACTTTTTTTCTCGACGATTTGCGGCAAAGTACGACCGAACACTCTGGAAACCCGACCGCGAAACACTCAAAGCATTCTGCGAGTATCGCTGGCCAGGCAACGTCCGACAACTGGCGCATGTCATTGAACAGTCGTATGTGTTGGATACAACACCCTGCCTACCCCGTGTGGGTATCCTTCATCGTCATGCGATAACGCTACCGTTTACCGATCTGGCCAAATTACGCCGCGTCGCGGTACGTCAAGCGATGCAGACGACCCAAGGGCACAAAGGCCGCGCTGCGAAGCTTCTCGGAGTTCATCCGAACACGATGACACGGCTTCTTGCCCACCCCAAGCCCGACGCACACGAGTCAGACAGCAAGGATGTGTAGCAGTCTGTTGATAAAGTGCTTTGGAAGCGAGGTTGTGAGATTTGGCCAAGTGCAAGGCGTAAAATCGCAGACATATCCAGGAGATA
>CAUYYY010000026.1:0-11588 GCA_963577165.1 Planctomycetota bacterium
ATTGCCCAGCGGTTATTATTCCCATAGTACACCTTGGAAGTAACCACCTGGAACATACAAGGCACGGAGAACACGGAGGAATAACGAAAGGCTAATAGGAGAGAACGCGAACCGGCATGGATGTTTGGCAAAGTTTTTTCATCTTGATTTCCGTTTCGATCGCAGTCGCGTCTCTGTGTGCTCCGTGCCTCCGAGGTGAAAATTAGTCATTGACTATCCAGCATTCGAGTCGCTTCATCGCGCTCGGCGCACTGCTAAGAAACGTTTAGCGAGCAACTCCGCCTCGACGGTTAGTTCGTCGCTGAGCTTCCGAACATTTGCCGCCATACGAGACGTCGAACTGGGCTGTAAAATAACCCGCACCCGGACGCAATCGGTTGGCACCGAAGGCAGCACACTCCGGTAATTTCCCTTGGTGGCTCTCATACCCAGGACGCGTTTCAGCCGACACGATGTGTTGTTGTCTTTGACCGTCGTGCCGGCAAGCCGCGCGAAAGTTTGCGTCAGACACTCATCCGCCATCTCCGTCATCGCAAGAGCTTGGTTGGTCAGATGGACAAAGCCGAGCGCCGAGCTTTGGTTTTCTGGCATATGCGTTTTCCTTTTTTAGCAAACTGAACTTTCAAGATAACCGTCCGCGAGAATTTCTTAGCCGCGGATGAAACACGGATTGAACACGGATAAAAAGAACTATTCCAGGAAGTAATTCCACAGCACAGGACCCATTTAAGGGGAACCGCAGATGGACGCAAATCAACGCAGATGAGACAGGAGTTGCTGAGGATGATTTGTTACCGATTATACGATACGCTTGATGTCAATCTTTCTCGCGGCCAAGCCTTGCCTAGGAATCAGAGAATCTGCATTTACCCGAGGTTCTCTTCTTTCAATCTGTGTTTCATCCGTGTTCAATCCGTGGCTCTTAAAAACAAGGCCCTTTTATTATCTGCTAAGCCATAAACGATTGTCTTTCAAATGGCCGCCGATTAACCGCCGCTTGCCCGCCGTTTCGTCTGAGGCGACTCCGCCTCCTCGTCGGATGTCATATCCTGAGGCGATGCTGGTTTTGATTCAACGTAGAGACGCAAGTGTTGCATGTCTGGAAAAAATGTCGCTCGAATATCATCCAGCAATGCTTCGACTTGATCCTCAATTTCCGATTCGCCCGCCTCAGTCGATTCGTCAGCCGGCTCGTCTGGGTCGCTCCGCTCCATAGGACTCGTCTCGACATGGACGCGCATCAGGTACGGTCCCATCTCCATCTGATCGCCGGCTTGCAGCACGGACTTGGTGACCGATTTGCCGTTGACCTTCAGTTCCGGCACGAATCCCAGGTGGCGAATCGAAACTTCGTTTTCGTGCAACAGCAGATAAGCGTACACCTCAGGAAACCGAGCCGCGCCCAGCACTAGGTCACAGTCGACCGCTGAGCCGAGCAAGAAAGCCGGCTCGGTCACCGGCCGAAATCGATTCTGTGCGCGACCCCGCACGATCTCCAATGTCACCTGCGGCCAGAGCGCCTCGGGCGCTGCTGGGACTGTGTGCGGGTCGTGTCGTTTGAATTGATGCCGCATCGAGAGATGTCCCGGACCGATATTTGAGAGTGCCAGCGCCTCACCACTTGGCGCGGAAAGACCACCGCCATGCACATATACGTCGGCCGAGTGCGGTCTCGGCAAACAGCACGATCGCCGCCCGATAAGCGGAATTTCAGGCCCCGGGTCAGGTTACGCCTGATTGGTCAAGCTATATCGGAATTGCTAGCATCCTGCGTTTGGTACGGTCGGAAGAATCGGACCGTACGGCCGTCTCACACGGCGCTTGCTTCGCGATCGTCGGGTGGCGGGGAAGGAGCCTCAGGCGACGGCCCCGATCCAAGAAGTACCTTCAATTCGTTGTGGCCGGCACATGATCCATGACTACGCCTCGGGGCTGTCGTTAGGACTCCTTCCCCGCCACCCGTCGTTGATTTCGATGCGGTAGCGAAAAGAGGGCAGGGCGGAGTGGGACGATTATTTCGCCTTGCGGGCGACCCGAAGCTGCGCCCTTGCCTGGGCCACTCGGCGATCACGAATAGCCATTTGATCGTCGCCGGCGGCCGATATCTGTCGTGCGGCCGCAAGTTGCTCACTGGCAAGAGAAGCATCCAATTGCTCGGCAGGCAGGGACCGGTTCGTAATCACGGAAACCACGTTATCGGCGACCTGGACAAAACCACCATCAACGTAGTAAGCCCGCGTACCCTGGTCATCCGTTACACGCATCTCGCCGCATCCCAGCCGACCGATCATCGGGCTATGTAGCGGCGCGATCGCTGCCTCGCCATCGAACAAGGGCAAGGCGACAAATCGAGCGATCGTGTCGACGACAGTCGCCTCCGGCGTCACCACCACGCAACGCAGCCGACCGCGTCCAACTTCTGTTGTTTCTACCGTGTCTGCCATTCTCGTAACTGTTCAGAAAAATGAAATTAGGAATCTATCAGCAAGCAATTTTTACTACGGAGACACGGAGCACACAGAGACGAGTCTATAAGGGGGGAGGCCGAAGATAAACGTGGATTGCACAAGAACTTATTTATTCCTTTGCGTCTCTGCGCCTTGGTGTGAGTCTTTATTTCTCTGTGTTCTCCGTGCCTCCGTGGTGCATTCTCGTTGTTTCTTATGTTTCATCGTAGCGGTTCTGCTTCAGACGGCCGAAGTATCGCCCATGTTCTTACTTCCGCTTGGACTTCTTCCATTGTTCTTCGGCCTGCTCGATGACGCCGACATACAGGAAGGCGTCTTCCGGCAGGTGGTCCCACTTGCCGTCGCAAATCTCTTCGAAGCTGCGAATCGTTTCTTCGAGCGGTGTGATTTCGCCCGGCTTGCCAGTAAAGACCTCGGCCACCAAGAACGGCTGTGAGAGAAAACGCTCGATCCGCCGCGCGCGATGGACGATCAATTTGTCCTCTTCGGCGAGCTCGTCGACGCCGAGAATCGCAATGATGTCTTGCAGTTCGCGATATCGCTGCAACGTCGTCTGCACACGTCGGGCACAGTTATAATGCCGATCACCCACATACTGAGGATCGAGAATCCGACTCGACGAGGCCAACGGATCGACTGCCGGGTAGATACCTTTTTCGGTAATCGACCGCTCGAGGTAGACAAACGCATCGAGCTGGCCAAAGGCCGTCGCCGGCGCGGGATCGGTCGGATCGTCGGCCGGCACGTACACCGCCTGAACCGAAGTGATCGCTCCCTTGTTGGTCGAAGCGATACGCTCCTGCAACTGGCCCATCTCGGTCGCCAAAGTCGGCTGATATCCCACGGCCGAAGGCATACGTCCTAACAACGCCGAGACTTCGCTACCCGCCTGGGAGAAACGGAAGATATTGTCGATAAACAGCAGCGTGTCCGCACCGGTCTTGTCGCGGAAGTACTCGGCCATCGTCAGTGCCGACAGGGCCACACGAAGACGTGCCCCCGGCGACTCATTCATCTGGCCAAACACCATGCAGGTTTGGTCTATGACATTTCGCCCTGTATCACCAATCTTCGCCTCCTGCATTTCCAGCCAAAGATCGGTTCCCTCGCGAGTCCGCTCGCCGACCCCGGCAAACACCGAATAGCCACCGTGGGCAGACGCAATTCGGGCAATAAGCTCTGTCAAAATAACTGTCTTGCCGAGGCCAGCACCTCCGAACAGTCCCGCCTTACCTCCACGCACAAAGGGCGTAAGCAGGTCGATCACCTTGATGCCCGTCTCGAACAGCTCCGTCTTGGTCGACAAGTCCTTCAGGTCGGGCGCACCGCGATGAATGGGCCATCGCTCTTCCGCATCGACCGGCCCCCGCCCGTCCACCGGATCGCCCAGCAAATTAAACACTCGGCCCAGTGTCGCTTCGCCAACCGGCACGGTCACCGGACCGCCCGTATCGACGCAATCCTGTCCGCGAACCAGGCCGTCGGTGCCGCCGAGCGCGACGCACCGAACACGACCGCCGCCCAGGTGCTGTTGCACTTCGCCGGTCAAGTCGATCTTTATGCCTTTGTGCTCGCCTACAATTTTCACCGCGTTGTAAATTGCCGGCAGACTGGCCTCGTCAAATTCGGCATCAAACGTCGAACCAATAATCTGAGTGATCTGTCCCACGTTTTTCGTTTCAGTCGCTGTAGCCATAGTCGCTTGTTTCCAAATAGGGATAACGTCGTAAAGCGTAAAGGAGTATAGGAGTGTAAGAGTGCAAAAGTTGAAAAGTATAAGAGTTAAAGGGTCACGTTTGTCCTTCTCTCTTTAACTCTTGCACTTTTCAGCTCTTTAACCCTCTCTTCTAGCCGCTTAGTGCTTCGACGCCGCCGATCAAGTCCATCAATTCGGAAGTAATTCTTCCCTGGCGAGCCCGATTATACGACATCGAAAGGTACTTGATCAAATCGTCTGCGTTCTCCGTGGCCGACTTCATGGCGACCATTCGGGCAACTTGCTCGCTCACCGCCGAATCGAGAAAACACTTGAACAGCTTCACCTTAAAACTGGTCGGGATGACTTCTTCCAATATGCTCTCGGGCGACGGCACAAACTCGTAGATCGATTCGCCCGCCGCCGTCGATTCGTCCGAATCACCGCCGTCGGATTCCGTCAGCGAGCCGAGTGGCAGCAATGTTTCCACAACGGCCTTTTGCCGGGCGACGTTCTCGAAACGCATGTACGCCACGTCGAGCCGATCGAGTTGCCCAGTCGCGTAAGCGTCCAGGTACCGGTCCGCGATGACCTCAACTTCTTCAAACGTTGGTTTCTCCTCGAAATGCGTGAAGGACTCGTGCGGCTCAATACCACGAAACTTGAATCCGCCGATGCCTCGCTTTCCGGAGACTTCCAGCCTTCGATTGGGGACTTCCACCTTCAGCTGTTCCCAACGACGCACACCGGCCCGCAACACATTGCCGTTGAAACCTCCGCAGAGCCCGCGATTGGCGGTCAGCACGAGCAACGTCGCGTTTTCCGTCATTTCACGCGCCTCGAGCAGCGGGTGACTGACTTCCAAGCCGGCATGAGTCAGATCCGACACCAACTGCGTAATGCGATCGGTGTACGCCGTCGCTGCGGCCGCCCGGTCCATTGCCTTCTTGAACCGGGCCGTGGCGATCAACTCCATCGTCCGCGTAATCTTGCGGATGTTTCGGATCGACTTGCGTCGTTTATCAAGTGCCCGAGGATTTGCCATGTCAGAAATACTTGTAATATTTCACCGAAATGAAGTGCGTCATCAATAAACAAACAGTTTTCACCACGGAGGCACGGAGAACACAGCGGAAATTTTGGAAGTCATCTTACAGCGGAAACCGCTTGATTCCATCTTTCATAGTGGGCATGTTGAAATTTAGAAGCAGACCTATCTTCATTTTACTCAGCCGCGGATAAGTGAGGAGTTGTGATTCATGGATTGGGAGCAGAGATTCGACGCTTTTCAGTTCAAGAATCACCTTCTCGTCAACAACAATATCCAACTTATAACCGCAGTCCAACTGCACGCCCTTATACGTGACCGGCAGAGGGACCTGTCGTTTGATTTCAATATTTCTCACAGCCAGTTCATGACACAAACATTGTTCATAAGCAGACTCCAGCAAGCCGGGTCCGAGCTGAGAGTGAACTTCAATTGCCGCACCACAAATTTTATGAGTTAATTCTTCGTATATCAGCATAAAGCATCGCTCTTTTCTCCGTGCCTCCGTGGTGTATTCTTGTTGTTCTAAACTGCAACTGCTTCGGGTGCGTCTTCCTTGGCCGCACTTCCGGTCGAGCGGCCCGCAAACTGCGGTTGAAATTCAGCGATCGATGCTTCAATTGCCACCACAACCTCATCGCTCATATCCATTTTCTCTTCCAACGCCTGGAGGACTTCCGGCTTCTGGTCGGTCATAAACGTCAGAAAGGCGATTTCCCACTCGGCCACTTCGTCCGCGCGAATCGCATCGAGATGTCCGCGGGTACCGGCATAGATCAGCAAGATCTGATCCAACACGTTCAGCGGTTTGTATTGGCCCTGCTTCAGTAGCTCGACCATCCTATAGCCACGGTCAAGTTTGGCCTGCGTCTCCGGATCAAGATCGGTCCCTAGCTGCGCGAACGCCTCGAGCTCTCGGAACGCGGCCAAGTCCAATCGCAGACCGCCGGCCACTTTTTTCATCGCTTTCACTTGTGCCGCACCACCCACTCGCGAAACCGAAATACCGACGTTCATCGCCGGACGGATGCCGGCAAAAAACAGATCGGGCTGCAAATAGACCTGACCATCGGTAATCGAAATCACGTTGGTTGGAATATACGCCGACACCTCGCCTTCGAGTGTTTCGATGATCGGCAGCGACGTGAGCGACCCGGCCCCTTTTTCGTCACTCAGCTTGGCCGAACGCTCGAGCAGCCGGCTATGGCAGTAAAACACGTCGCCGGGAAACGCCTCGCGTCCCGGTGGGCGCCGCATCAACAACGACAACTGCCGATAGGCAACCGCCTGTTTCGACAGATCGTCGTAAACAATCAACGCATGTTGGCCGTTGACCATAAAGAACTCAGCCATCGCGGTACCGGCGTAGGGCGCCAGGTACTGCAACGGCGCCGGATCACTGGCGCCCGAAACGACGACTGTGGTGTAGTCCATCGCACCGGCTTCTCGCAGCTTCTCGATCACACTGGCCACGGTCGATTCCTTCTGACCACATGCGACATAGAAACATTTAACGCCCGAGTCCTTCTGATTGATGATCGTGTCGATGCAGATTGCCGTCTTGCCGGTCTTGCGGTCGCCGATGATCAACTCGCGCTGTCCGCGGCCGATCGGCGTCATTGCATCGATCGCCTTGATGCCGGTCTGCAACGGCTCGTGTACCGACTGCCGCTCTGAAACACCCGGCGCCATGCTCTCCACAAGCCGACGCTCGCTGGTGACAATCGGCCCCTTGCCGTCGAGCGGGTTGCCCAAGGCATCCACCACGCGACCCAGCATCGCGTCGCCCACCGACACGCTCAGCAATTGTCCGGTGCTGCGAACTTCGTCGCCTTCGCTGATTTCGAGAAAGTCGCCCGCGATGATCACGCCTACCGAATGTTCTTCCAGGTTGAACGCCAAGCCGATGGTCCCGTTAGAAAACTCGACCATTTCGCCGGCCATGACGCCCGAAAGTCCGTAGACGCGGGCGATTCCGTCGCCTACCTCCAGCACCCGCCCCACTTCGCGGACGTCTACTTGAGCAGAGTACTGCTCGATTTCGTTCTGAATTACCGAGGCAATTTCATCGGCTCTAAACTTCATGGCTTACCTTACTGGTTAACTCAAATTGCAAAGCAGTACGAAGTGAAGACCACGAATGACACGAAACATACGAATAATCTAAAGGTAAATACTGAGTTGATGGATCGTGCAAAGTCACTTGCTCGTACCTGCTTCTTGATATGTCTTTATTCGTGTCCATTCGTATAATTCGTGGTTCTAATCCGTCTTCACTTCATTTTTCGAAACGTTCTCGACCCGCTTGGATCTTTTGAACCGCCTGGCTGACCATCGCGCTGCGCATCGATCGCAACTGAGTCGCCAGCGAACCATCGCAAACGGTATTCCCGATCTTAATCACGACACCCCCGAGCAAAGTCGGATCGGTCGTCACGGTCACTTTCGGCAGGATGCCCAATCGCTTTTGAATCTCGGCGATAATTTCCCGTGTGACGCTCTCATCCACTTCTTCCGTGGCAAATCGAAGTTCAACCTCGCGGCGGCCACGCAACTCGTCCACTCGAAGATGAATCGCTCGACGGATTGCTCGCAAACAGTCGAGACGCCCGTGGGCAGTAACCACTTGAAGAAAGTTTATCAGCTCCGTTGAGGTCCTGCCCGTCAGGACTCGATCCAAAATACCCCGTTTGTCCTCATCAGAAACCAAGCCTGAAACAAGAGTCTCCTCGAAGGCGGGAAATTTATCCAATACCTCGTCGATCAGCACATCAAGTTCCTCGAGACGCTGTTCGGTCGTGCCCGATTTCTCTCCCACGCCAACGAACGCCTTGGCATACACGTTCGCAACGTGCTGAATCCCAACATCGATGACTTCGTTGTCACTCGTCATAGCAAAACCGCAAAACAGTAAAGACAAAAACAAGAATGCACCGCGGTGAAAAACGACTCGTCTTGCATTTCTTACTTCTAATTCTTGCTGGGGGAAGACTCCGGGAATCTCGACACCGCCTCACGAATCAGTTGGGCGTGATCATCGGTTTTGAGTTCTCGTTTCACAATTTTTCCAGCCAGATTGACCGCCATGTCGGCCCCAACTTCGGCGATCGCTTGCAGCGCCGCGTCCTTGGCATTGTTCACGTCGCGCATCGCCCGCTCGTGCTCCGATTCGGCAGCCGATTTCGCTTCCGCAATGATCTGGCCCTTCGTATGCTCCGCATCACGTCGAGCCTCTTCCAACAACTCGCGGACCTCGTCCGAGGCAGCGCTCAAGCGCTTGTCGTACTCGGAGAGCAACCGCTTCGCCTCCTCGTTCTGGGCCACCGCGGCCGCGATATTGTCGGCGATGTCCTGCTCGCGACTTTCCAATGCCGCCACGATCGGGCCCCAGGCAAACTTGGTCAGAACACCAAGCAGGACCAGGAACACGATCGCCGTAAAGAGGGCCAAGTCGGGCGCAAGCGCCAGTGGATTAGGTCCCTCCTCAGCGTGGCCCGCGTCATCGTGTCCGTCCGCATCCGTCGCGGCATGGTGAGGGTCATCGGCCGCCTCTGCCACTGTGCAACAGGGCAGGGCAAGCAATGCGAACATCGCCGCTACCGCCATTAGTCGGCGCCAATTCTTATCGTGCTTGATCATGGCTTGTGTTGTCCAAGTCCGTTCTAAGAAATGAGACAGACAATCAGGCCGAAGAACGTGGCACCTTCGATCAACGCCGCCGAGATAATCATGGCCGTCTGAACACTGCCCGCTACTTCCGGCTGGCGGGCCATGCTCTCAACTGCCGCCGAACCAATTTTGCCAATGCCAAAGCCGGCGCCGAGCATCACCAGGCCCGCCCCAACGGCTGCACCTGCCATAATGGTTGAACCCGCCTCGTCCTGAGCGAACGCCGGTGTGGCCGTTGCCATAACCGCCAATACTGTGAACGCAATTTTTGCCATCTTGAACACGGGTCTCATCTCCTATCTCTAAAAATGAAATGTCTTACGAAACAACGTGCCACGCGCTAATGCGGGTGAACGGCCATTCCGATGAACAACGCGGACAAAAATGTGAAAATGTACGCCTGCAAAAAGGCGACAAACAACTCGAGCAAACTAAGCGCGGTGGCTCCAAACACGCTGGCCGGCATCACGCCGAACCATAGCGGCGAAAACTCGCCGGCAACCGTATAGTAGCTGACCGCGATGAACGCGAGAATGACCGTCAAGACCACATGACCAGCCATCACGTTCGCCAGTAAACGTATGGCCAATACAAAGTGTTTGATCAACAGCCCGATCACTTCGATCACGAATATCATCGGGATAAGGAATATCGCCAGAACCCCGGGCAGGTCCATATGCGGCACCTGGGCTTTCCAGAAACCGATCGCGCCAAGCTTCGCCATGCCTGAGCCGGTTACGACCAGAAATGTGGTCAGCGCCAGCGCTCCGGTGACCGCCAGCGAACCGGTCGGCGAGCCCATCCAGGGAAGCATGCCCATCAGGTTGCAGCCCAACACAAAGAAAAAAATCGTCCACAAGAACGGCAAGAAGCGATCGGCGTCATGCTTGCCAATCGCCGGGCGGGCCACGCTGTCGCGAATATAAAGCAGGAATGCTTCCAGTATGTTCCACAGCCGCCCGCGTGGGCGATCGCCGCTGCTCATCCGGCCCGCCAGGCGGATGAAAACAATCGCGATGATCACAGCCACCACGACTTCTAAAACCATGAATTTGGTCAGCGTGAGGTGAACCGGCTGAACGATGTTGTCAATCAACTCGACGCCTGTGTTCAACTCGAAGATCGGCTCTTCCGTCTGAAACGGCTGCGGAATCGCAATGTGGCCGTCACCATGAGGGCTCAACATGCGGGGCACGTGAAAATAGTCCGCATCTTGGACGTGCTCGAACAGCGAATTGGGGTGAAGCGGATCGTGGGCCATCGACTAAACGCCTCCTGACACAGTTTGCCGATGCTCGACATGCCGCATAGCAAAACACGTTTCGACCGCCAGTACCACCAGATAGAAGACTAACACGCAGTAGACGATCCCTGCTTCCAACAGCGGGCCCTTTTGGATCTGCATGACTAGGCAAAACGCCAGTGGAATTCCCATCCGCAGAAACATCGAAACCAGCAACCCCGCCAACGCCTTATCACGCGCTGCAAACGCCCGTGTGACAAACGATGCGCCCAGCGGCGCCAAAAGGCAAACAGCAGCCGCGATCGCCGCCGCCCACAGACCCATCGTCTCGTGGGCGCGATACGATAACGGCGCCATAATCGCGAAACTAACCACGATGGCACCGGTCAGGACACAGACGCGCGTGATGGCACTTCCCTGCTCAACGTTTTCAGATGTGCCGCATCGACTCACGGCTTCGGCTTCCCTTCCTCATTCAACTCGCGGTCAGACCCGCCATTTTTCGCGCTCAACCGACCTCCCTCGGAAGACGGTCCCTTATTTTTTTCGCCACTCGTCATCTGAATCAGATGCCAGACCGCAGCCGTAATACCCAACACAAAACCAATCAACATGAACAGGGCCACCGTGCCCAACTTCTGATCGACCCAGTAACCAAACATTCCGGGCAACACCATCTCTAACGAGACGGTCATCACACGAGATGCCCATTGGCTAGCAACGGCCACAGGCGAGCGTTCTTCAGGCGGGGTTTCCACGTGGGCGACAGACCGCCTCCGGCCGGCTTCTTTCCGGATCCATCTAAAAACCACAAAGTACCGGCCAATTCAGCACTTATGTGCGAATTGTTTCGGGACGCAAGCGCTCCCAACAGGGATAGCCCCGCCCACCAAAGCCGCCCAATCTAGCCGAAACGTGGATAAAGTGTCAACGGTACGCCGAGCAAATTTGTGCCTTTTTTCACAAGGATAATGGGTGGCGGGGAAGGAGCCTGGGCGACGGCCCCGAGATGCAGCAGCCATCGGGGCCGTCGCCGTAGGCTCCGACCCTGCTCCACCCGACCCTGCTCCACCACCCATCGTTAGCTACAAAACTGACGCCTACCCACCCCCTCACGTTGCATCTAGTTTATCGTCTTTTGTAGATGAAGATCACAAAGACATAAATCTCTACTATAACTGTTGTTATATCTATTTTTGGGCCAATAAACGCGTCTCTTCGCATAGCCGTTTTGTTGAAACAATAGGAATTGTGCGTAAAATGAAAACTATAGGATCAGCAGGAATAATCCCTAAAAACCTAAACGCCGGTTTAATCGGATACAGAGAATTGAGGCGAGGCGAGCGATGACCCAATCGACACTTCAAAAACAGACGTGCAAAGACCTGGCCGGAATGGCCCGAAAGCAGGGCGTCACCGGATGGCACTCTATGCGGAAAGAGCAATTGATCCGAGCTTTGCTCG
>CAUYYY010000027.1:0-11579 GCA_963577165.1 Planctomycetota bacterium
TGGCCATCCATTGCCTATCTCCTAATCATTACCTCGTTTGTGATAGCAATCCCCCAAATCCTTCGCCTCGGTGTAACCCAAATCCGTTTTTCTGCAAAGTGTGGAATGTACCCCAAAAGCCAACTGGTCCCTGTTCCCTGAACCCCTCTGGCACTCATACCAGCCGTCTGATACCATCCGCCCCGATTTTCTGCCCTTTTTGCTCCCCGTTCCTTTTGCTTATGGAGCCGCCATGCACGTCCGATCGTGTCTGTCGTATCTCGCCGTCATGCTGCTGGCGCTCGCTTTCACCCGGACAGCCGCCGCCAATCCGTTTCTCGACCGACTCATGCCAGCCGATCAAGTTGCGGCCGACCCGAACGCCGACTACACGCTCACGCAAGACGACGGACCGTGGTTCATTTTGGCGGCCAGCCTTTCCGGACCCAACGCCGCCGAGCAGGCCCGCCAACTCACGCTCGAGCTGCGTCAGCGTTATCACCTCGAGGCGTACACACACGAGATAACGTTCGACTTTTCAAAACAAGTGCTCGACCAATTCGGACGACCAGGGCTACTCCGCTATCGGATGAACAAGGTCATTCGCGAGATCGCCGTGCTCGTCGGCAATTATCCGACCGCCGACGATCCCGACTTGCAATCGACCCTCAAGAAAATTAAACACCTACAGCCCGACGCGCTCCAAGTCGACAAGCAGCCGGGCGACAAGTCGGGCCAGTCGCTGGCCATGATGCGCCGCGCCGAGGCGGCCCTGCTTTCCGACACCAATCGGCGAAAGAAAGAAGGGGCGATGGGCCACGCCTTTGTCACACGCAACCCGCTCTTGAGCCGCGAGTACTTCGTCCCCCAGGGAGTCGACGAATTTGTCGCTAAGATGAACGCTGGAGTGCAATACAGCCTGCTCGATTGCCCGGGCATTTACACCATCAAGGTAGCCACCTTCACCGGCACCGTAAAGCTTCTGCAAGCGACCGCCGACCAAGCGAAACAACAGAAGCTACAAAGCAAGCTCGCTCAGGCCGCCGACAACGCGCATCGACTCACGATTGCTCTCCGCGAAAAAGGTTACGAGGCTTATGAATTTCACGATCGGTCCGAAAGCATTGTCACCGTTGGTTCGTTCGATTCGGTGGGTACCGACATGTTCGACGGGACGACCAAGTATCATCCGCAGGTCGAGGCCATTCGCCGCACATTCAGCGCCGGCAACAAGCCCACCATTCATCCCCAGGCCGATCAAAGCAAGATGGCCGCCGCCTATCGTACGTTTTCCAGCACGAGCGGCGGCATCCAACCGGCCGCCGGCATTTTTCCCAAACATCTAATCGGCATCCCCTTTGATGTCCAATGTGCCATCTACCCAGTCCCCAAGCGCTCGATCAGCGCCGACTACGCCCGCCAAGTCGGTTATCCGTGAACCGCTCTTAGCCCTCAGCTCTCTACTCTTTGCTCTCCGCTCTTTATGTCTCGCACACTTGTCCTCGGCACTCACAATCGTAAGAAGGCGATCGAGCTGGCTCAACTGTTCGAGCCGCTTGGCCTGCTCATTCAAACGCTGGCCGATTTCCCCGGCGCAATAGAGATCGTCGAGGACGGTGATACGTTCACAGCCAATGCCCAACTCAAAGCGATCGGGCAGGCTCGGCATCTGGGCCATTGGGTACTCGGCGAAGACAGTGGGCTGGCCGTCGACGCGCTCGATGGTGCCCCGGGCATCTACTCGGCCCGATATTCGGGCCCCGAAGCGACCGACCGATCGAACAATCAGCACCTGCTTGACGAACTGGCTAAGCTCGACGGCGAAAAGCCGCTATCGCTTGCCCAGCGGTCTGCCCATTACGTCTGCCACATGACGCTCTCCGACCCGATGGGCAACGTTCACGCCGAGAGCGAGGCCATCTGTCGCGGTCGAATTCGACGCGAGGGCGTCGGCACATCCGGTTTCGGCTACGACCCGCTGTTCGAAGTGCCCGAGTATCACCAGACGTTCGGCCAACTGGGCGACCACGTGAAAGCCGCGCTCAGCCACCGCAGCCGCGCCGCCGGCCAACTCGCGCCGCAACTCGCCGCACTCATCCGTACAGGCGATTGGGAGGAATTTCAGATTTAGGATTTCGTCATTCCGCATTCCGCAATCCAAATTCCGCATTCCCTTCCGGGTGGCCATTTCTGCCACTTGAAATTTGCCCTCAGGTATGTTAGAAAGGCAACACGTAATTCACAGGTATCCAGCAGGAGCCGGCTCAGCCTAGCGCAGGGCAACGGTATCCCACAGAGCCCGCGGTCGAACACGTTTCGGCCGCGGGCTTTTTTAATGCGGAGTTCGGAATGCAGAATCATCAGAAATGCTACCCGTTTTCGTCATTCCGCCTTCATCCTTCCCCACTCCGCCTTTGCACCGGAGAAACGTTTGAATTTTCGAAAACGCATACCTTATCAAACGCCCCCGGGGCCCCCTATAAGCCGCGCTCGAAAACGCAATCCATTTCAAACACAACACACCCGCAATACTCCATTTTGTAATTTGCAATTTGCAATCTGAAACCCCTTGAACCCTGTCCCCTGAAGGAGCCCGTCATGCCAGGTCGACCCAGAATCCTCGACGAAGTGAAACGAGCCAGCATCTGTGCCCTGCTCGCTGCCGGCTGTAGTCGCCGCAAGGCGGCCGAGTACATCGGATGCGAGCCGAGCACGATCGGCTATCTGGCCGCCCGCGATCGCTATTTTGCCAAGCAAATTCGGCAGGCCGAGATGCAGAAAGAGGTCCGGCCGCTCACCAATCTGATGCAGGCCAGCGGCAGACATTGGCGAGCCGCCGCCTGGCTGCTCGATCGTCAGTTTCCCGACCGCTACGCCCGCCGGCAGCCCGACCTGATGACCCGGAAGGAATTCCGCGATGCGATTTCCTCGGTGGTGAATATCATGATTGACACGGTATCGAGCGAGCGAGATCGCCAAGCCATGCATCGTCGCGTAAACCAGGTTTTGAACGTTTTAGACGCGACCAGCCGGCCGAGACTCGAATCATCCCACGACCCAGACGCTCGCATGAGGGCCGGCGCGGCCGTACAATGAGTGCGTACCCGTCGTCAACAAACGGGAAGCACCCCGGCTGCTTTCCAGTGACTCTCCACCGCGCGTATCTGTTTCAAGCAGCCGGGGTGCTGATCGGTTAGTTTCTCGCTGTCGCTCAAAAGGAGAACGCGATGCTGCACCAACGTGCTCGATTGACGATTACCATCGCCGCGCTGCTCGCGACCACCGTGCCGACAACGATCCTTACGGCGGCCGAGCCTGCGGAGTGGGCACGGCAAAACATCGACGACTTGATCGAGCTCTACAAACATTTTCACGCCAACCCCGAGCTTTCGTTTCAGGAAGAGCAAACGGCTGCCCGGCTGGCCGACGAGCTACGGAAGACGGGCGCCGAGGTCACGTCGAACGTCGGTGGCCACGGCGTGGTGGCGATGCTCAAGAACGGCAGCGGCCCCACGCTCATGCTACGGACCGATCTCGACGCCCTGCCGGTCGCCGAAAAAACCGATTTGCCCTACGCCTCGAAGGTCCGCGTCAAGGACCAGCGCGGCGCAAAGGTCGGTGTGATGCACGCCTGTGGGCACGATCTGCACATCACCAATCTAATCGGCGTGGCCCGGTACATGGCCGCCCACACCGACCTTTGGAGCGGGACGCTGATGCTTATCGGTCAGCCGGCCGAAGAGCGCGGCGCCGGCGCGCAGGCCATGTTGGCCGACGGACTGTTCGTCCGCTTCTCGCGACCCGATTACGCCCTGGCGCTGCACGTCGACGCCAGCTCGGCCACCGGCACGGTCGGCTATCGCACTGGTTACAGCCTGGCCAACGTCGATAGCGTCGACATCACGGTCAAAGGCCGCGGCGGCCACGGCGCCTATCCCCACGCCACGATCGACCCGATTGTGATCGCTGCCCGGCTGATTCTCGACTTGCAAACAATCGTCAGCCGCGAAATCAAACCGATCGAGCCGGCCGTGATCACCGTCGGCAGCATCCGAGGCGGAACCAAGCATAACGTGATCGGCGATACGTGTCACTTGCAAATCACCGTGCGCAGTTATTCGGCTGAGGTGCGGCGGCACTTGCACGAAGCGATCACTCGGAAGGCCCACGCGGCCGCCGTCAGCGCAGGCGCTCCCGAGCCTGAGGTTAAAATTTCCGAAGGCACGCCGTCGCTCTGGAACGACGAGCAACTGGCCGCTCGCGTCGCGCCCGTCTTTCGTCGCGTGCTTGGCGAAGACCATGTGACCGAGGCCGAGCAGTCGATGGGCGGTGAGGATTTCAGCCGTTATGGCAAGGCCGGTGTGCCGATCCTGATGTTCCGTCTCGGCGCGATCAGTCCAGAGCGGCTCGCCGAATACAAATCGGCCGGCGTGGTGCCGCCCTCGCTGCACTCGCCACTGTTTTATCCCGATGCAAAAGACGCGCTGATCACCGGTGTCACAGCGCTCGGATCGGCCGCGCTCGAACTATTGAAAGCGACGCCATGATCGGTCGCTTTTCCATCATTGCGCTGTTTGTCTATGGACTGCTGGTCACCTTGGCCGTCGCGGGCATGAAAGAGGCACGGCGAACGGCCCTGCAAGACTTCAGCACACCGGCCGCAGGCGCCGACTGGCAGCGGTGGCGCGACGCCGCTCGCGAGCAATCCGAAGGCGCCGGGCCGGTCACCCGCCGCGTGCCCGCGAGCGACGAGCCGCCCGCATTGGTCTTGCTGCGTGATTACTATGGAATGTGTCTGGCCGCCGTCCTCGGTTTCGGATCGCTGTCGTACGCGGTTCTTGTGTTCCTGTTTCGCGGAGCTATTTCAAGCCAACAGCCAGTTTTAGATCCAGAAGCACCCCGGCTGCTTTCCAGTGACTCTCCAACATGCGTATCTGATCAAGCAGCCGGGGTGCTGAAAACTCTTAGCCAGTAGCCAATAGAATGAGTAACGCAACCGACCCGACCGTTCCGCGCGACCTATCGACCGCACCGCCCGACCTCGTATGGCAGTCGTGGCCGCTGCTCGACCATGCGCCCTGGTCGTGGTGTGTTGTGCCCGGCCTGGTGGCTCTCAGTTGGCTTGTTACCACCGCGACCGACGAACCCATCTTGGGCATCGCGGCTCCGGCCGCGCTGGCGCCGCGTCCGCCATATTGAAATTCGTCGGAGCGGCGCGACGTGCCGACACTCGATGTGTTGCAATCGCTCTATTTGCCCTGTGCCAAACATCGCGACGTCGTCATTCAACTTGCAGAGAAATATCGGGGACAAGTCAAATGACCCTTTCCACCAAATGACAGGAGACTTGATGCCGGTCGCGTTCGATGCAATCCGGCTCGGCGATTGGACAGCGATCGGCAAACGGACAACCGGGATAGACAAATTCCGGCGAAGGAACTTCGCCGCCGAGCACGACCCGCTGCCGCGTCCGTTCGATCCGTGGGTCGGGCACCGGCACCGCCGACAATAACGCTTGCGTATAAGGATGCCGCGGATGTTCAAACAGATCTTGGCATTCGGCCACCTCGACTAGCCGGCCCAGATACATCACGCCCACCCGATGCGAGATATGCCGCACCACCGACAAATCATGTGCGATGAAAACATAAGCCACGCCCAATTCGGCCTGCAGCTCCATCAACAGATTGACGACCTGCGCTTGAATCGACACATCGAGCGCCGACACCGGTTCGTCGCAGACGATCAGCCTGGGCTCGACGGCCAGCGCCCGGGCGATGCCGATGCGTTGCCGCTGCCCACCCGAAAATTCATGCGGATAGCGACGGACGTAGCGTGGGTTCAAGCCGACCCGCTCCATCAGCCGCATCACTTCCAGCGGTCGCTCGCGCGGCCGATGCAGGTTAAAGATCTGCATCGGCTCACCGATGATTCGGCCCACGGTCATCCGCGGATTGAGCGACGCAAACGGATCTTGGAAAATCATTTGCAATTGCCGGCGATAAGGCCGCATTCTCGCATCGGACCGGCCGTGAATCGGTTGCCCGTCGAGCAGCACCTGGCCGCTTGTGCTAGGGATGAGATTCAAGATGGCCCGCGCGGTCGTCGACTTGCCGCAGCCCGATTCGCCAACCAGCCCAAACGTCTCGCCGGCGCGGACCTCGAAACTCACGCCGTCGACCGCCCGCACCGCGCCGTGCTCGCGATTCCAAATCGGCCCGCGCGCGAAGGGAAAGTGGACCTTCAGGTCGCGTACTTCGAGCAGGGCAACATCGGTGGCAACGTCCTTGGCAATTACGGTCTCAGCCATGATGTGCCTCCCGCCGTGGGGCCGTTTCCACATCGACAAAGCAGGCGTACCGAGTGCCGTCGGATCCGGCAGAGAGCGTGGGCCGCTCTGTGCTGCAACGCTCGACAGCAAAGCGGCAGCGCGGCTCGAACGCACAGCCGGGCGGAATCTGCACCAGGTCGGGCGGCTGGCCTTCGATCGGGATCAGCTCGGCCGAAGCGGCTTCGTCGAGTCGCGGGACCGATTCGAGCAGGCCGAGCGTGTAAGGATGCCGAGGCCGCGCGAAGAGATCATCGACCGTGGCTTCCTCGACAAACCGACCGGCATACATCACGTTCACCCGATCACAAACGTTCGCAATCACACCAAGATCGTGCGTAATCATGATGATCGCAGTGCCCTCTTCGCGTTGCAATTGCCGCATCAGATCGAGAATTTGTGCTTGGATCGTGACATCGAGTGCGGTCGTCGGCTCGTCAGCAATCAACACGTCGGGCCGACACGAAAGCGCCATGGCAATCATCACCCTCTGCCGCATGCCACCGGAGAACTGATGAGGATAGTCCGCAATGCGTCGCGACGCATTGCCGATGCCGACACGCTCGAGCATCGACACGGCGTGGTCGAGTGCCTGTCGGCGCGAGTGGCCCAGGTGACGCTGTGTGACTTCGGTCAATTGTTCGGCCACGGTCAGAAACGGATTGAGCGACGTCATCGGGTCTTGAAAAATCATGGCGACGCGGCGCCCGCGAACGTCGGCCAATTCGCCGGTGCAAAGTTGCAACAGATCGCGCCCGTCATAGATGGCCGTGCCCGCGGTGACCTGGCCGGGCGGCTGGGGAATCAATCCGAGCAGCGCCAAATGGGTCACCGATTTTCCCGAGCCCGACTCGCCGACGATGCCAAGCGTCTCGCCGGCGTGGACCGCAAACGAAACGTCGTTGACAGCGCGGACCAGCCCATCGTCGGTGTTGAACTGCACGCTCAGATTTTCGACTTGGAGAATCGGTTTCGTCATCGGTTTGTCATGCGAGGATCGAGCGCGTCGCGGAGTCCGTCGCCCAGAAAGTTTAATGCGAAGAGCGTCGCCGCCAATGCCAGACCGGGAAACAGGACCAGCCACCAATAGATTTGAACCGGAGTTATCACTTGGATACCGTCGTTGGCCAACAGTCCCCAGGAGACGTCGGGCGGAGTCACGCCGAGCCCGAGAAACGACAGAAACGCCTCGAACAACATCACACTGGGAATGGTGAGCGTGAGATAGACGATCACGATACCCAGCAGATTGGGCACAAGATGCCGGAAGATAATCGCCAGACGACGAGCGCCGACGGCGCGTGCCGCTTCGACGAACTGCTCATTCTTGAGCGAGATGACCTGCCCACGAACGACCCGGGCCATCGTGAGCCAGTAGATCGCGCCAATGAGCAGATAGAAAACCGTAATCTGATTGATTTCCCAGTCTCGCAACCATTGGCGATTGGTGTCTTCGTTGAGAATGGTGAGCAGAAAGATCACCACGAAAATAAACGGAATGGAATAAAGGATATCAACGCCTCGCATCATGGCGTTGTCCCATCGTCCGCCGAGGTAACCGGAAATTGCCCCGTACGATACACCAATTACCAACGAGACCAGCGTCGCGACGATGCCGACGATCAGCGAAACACGTGCGCCCCAAAACAGTCGCGCCAAGAGATCGCGACCCAGCAAGTCGGTGCCACACCAGGAGCCGATGCACCAGTCGCCAAACAGGGCCAGCCGAGCGCGGACCAACAGATGATCGAGCGCGTTGCGCTTATGAAAGAGTTCTTCAAACCGCTGGCTGTATTGCGAAGCGTCCATCTCGGTAAGACCGAGTCGCGCCGAGACAAACGTGGGCTCCTGAAACGGACCACCGGCCGACAGATCTTGCTCGATCGGCGATTGCAACGGCCAGAAAGGAGTCAGTGCGGCCGCCACGGAGATCAAAACGAGAAACGCGAGCGACAGCATGGCGACACGATTTCGCCGCAGCCGACGCCAAGCGTCTTTGCCGAGCGAGGTGCCTTGGATGCGGCGCGCTTCGTCCAATAGCGCCGCGTACTTCTCTAGCTCGGTCAAGGTGGTTCGGCTTGGCGAGGTCATGTCAGTTGAGGTAACCGCTGACGGGAATTTCTTAGCCAGAGATGGAACACGGATAAATGGTATCGAAGCAGAAGAATAAACGCAGAGAACGCGGAGGCGCAGAGGCGCGCAGAGAACAGTTTTTTCTTATGGGTAGTTTTCTTATCGCTGATTTTCTCATCAAGGGTTTCTCTGCGATTTCTCTGCGCCCTCAGCGGGCTCTGCGTTGATCTTTTCCGTTTTTTGTGCCTTATTGTGTTTTCGTGGCTATTTTTCTTTGGTTGCGGCCGGGTTTACCGTTCGGACGGTTGCCCGGCTCCACGCAATATCAACCACAACAAGATCAACAGTGCTAATGCGCCACCAAGCGATACGACAATGAGCTTGAGCCGGCCCGGTGCATCGACCTCGTCGCTCTCCGCGCCCTCAGACGATTCATCGGCCGCCTCGTCGGGCACCGACGTGGCGTCTTGTGTTTCCGCCGCACCGCCGGATGGCGTACTCTGCGTAACAGCCGACACAGCTTCCGTCGTTTCAGATTTGTCGATTGCCACGTCTTCTTTGGGTCCGTTCGTGGCCGGCTGCGGATCGACTTCGCTCGACGAGGCCGCTATGTCGGATCGGGCAGCGGCGAATCCGCCAAAGGCGAAATAGGCTTTTGCCCGTTTGATCACATCCGGATCGAGTTGGCCCAACTCGTCGAGCGCCGTCTTCGCCCGGCGGCCGACCTCCGTATCTTCCCGCGAACAAACCATCAGATATTGGGCGATCGGCACACGCGACCAGCGCGATTTGTCGTCGCCGCGTTTGAACAATTCGATCAGCCGATCTAGGACGGACCAGTCCTGCCAACGGGTTAGGTCGGTGATGACTTGGTCCGCCAGATCAGGATTGTCGAGCAGATAGCGCATCGAGACGAGCAGCCGCTCACGAGGAATGATCTTGGTTTCCTGGCCGTGAAACCGCAGCGCCATCACCGCATCATAAGTCTCCTTATATGTCGCATCGGGGTTTTTGAGAAACAGATCATCGACCAGCGGCAATCCGTCCGGGCCCTTCAGAGTCAAATAACATCCGATGATCGCATCGAGCGCGTTCTTAACCTTTTTATCATCCGAACGGATCATCGACTCGAGCATCTCGACGTCGTCCGAGACACCGCACGTGCCCAGCATGGTCAGATACAATCGGCGATGACTCGGCGGCACGGTCAAATCTTGGATCCACGTGACCAACGGATCATGACGCATGCGATCACGCAGACCGATCAACTGGCTGTAGGGTGCCCGCGCGAACTCGTCGTAGGCGTCTTGCGAGAGCATCGGATCGTTGTGCTCGAAGTAGTCTTGAAAAAAGACGAGGCGGTCCGCTCCTTTTTCCGGCAAACGAGGTAGCCCTCGGATGTATTCCTGTGCCGCAGCGCCGACCGGCAGCGGCGCGGTCCATTGCGGCGAATCCGTGCCCAAACCGGTGATCATGAACACGGTGCCTGGTTTCGAATCACCAAAAAATATCGCTTCAATCTCTTGGAGGCCGGAGAGATGGCTCTCGCCTTTCACCCAGCCGATGATCTTGAACTTGGCGTTTCCGCTTTGCGAATCAATGGCCGGTACCAAACCGGTATCTGGGCCTTCATCCGCGCCTTCGCCTTCAGACGTCTTCGGTAAGTAAACCAATTGGGCGAACAGCACGATGTCCGCCGTGCCGAGTTCCTCGCTCAACGTTTGGCCGCTGGCCGCGCAGAACGGACATGCCTGAGCAACATGAGGCACAACCGCCATGACCGCCAGCAGAGTGAGACAGAACATTTGGATTGCACGATAGTTCATTTTGCGTGTCTCCTTGTTCGAGGCGCCTCGTGGAACTCGGCCCACCCTACAACTCTCGTCCCTGGACTCTTGTCTCTCGACCCTTGTCCTTCGTACTCATGGACTGGCGCTGAGTGACTTGGCCACATCAGTTCGGTATGCCGTCATCGCGGGCAAAATACCAACCACCGATGCCAAAATAATCAGACCGGGGATTAACACCAGTTCTTGCAGGTCGAATTGTGTAACACTCAACTCGATGCCAGTCCGCGCAACGACCAGCGGATTGGCGAGCCCGACGAGCCCGTGTCCTAGCAAGATGCCCGCCACGCCGCCACACAGGGCCAGCAGAACGGACTCCATCAGAATGACCGCCATCACAGCCGACCGGCTGGCGCCGAGGGCACGCATCACGGCAATGTCGCGACTCCGCTCGCTCATCGAATTGTAGATGCCTACCAAGATGCTGATGCTTGCGACCACAACAATCATTACCGTCAACACAAGCAAGATCAACTGGATCGGCGCGACCAATGTGTCGAGCAAGATTGTCACCTCGCGGACCGGGGCGACCGTCTGATACATATGCTCTTCGTTCACAACGCGACGAATGTTTTCTACATAGAGATCGCTACCCAAGAGCAGCAAGATCGCCGTCACCTCGCACTGTGCCCTGGGCAGCGGTTCAATATACCGATGGCCCTCGGCTTCGTTGTGATCGTGGGCATCGTGGTCATGCGAGCCTTCATGCACTTCTGCGTCACCATGCGCATCACCATCACCATGCTCGTCGTCTTCGGGCGCCACCTTCGCGTGGCCGTCGAGCAGGTAAAACCCTTCCAAATTCACGAACAGAGCCCGATCGTTCGCCGTGCCGGTCGGCTCGAGGATGCCGACAACGGTAAACGCATCGTGCTCATGCCCTTCGCTTTTGTCGTCGATGCCGTGGGTCGGGTTGAACGGGTCTCCCACCTTGAGGCCGGACTGACGAGCCACGACCGAGCCGATGACCGCCTCGAAAAACGCATCCTTGTGAAAGTTTCGTCCCTCGGCAAACTGGTACCGCTTGTCTCCTTGTTCGTCACGACCGTAGATCAGCTTGTCGAACATGTCGGGCGTGGTGCCGACAACTCGGAACGATCGGCCAGCGACACGATAGCTGTCCCCCAGGCAGTAAGGCACCGCCACCGTGGTCCACTCGGCAAATCGACCGGTGGCGAATTCTTCGTAAAGCGAATAGGGAACATTCTCGATTGGCTGACTCAAATGGTAAACCGTGTTGAGTACCAATTGGAGCTTGCCCCCACTGGCACCGACGATCAGGTGATAGCCCTGGGCGTCGCCGCTGAATTGTCGCTCGACCACGCCGTGGATAACCAACACGGTTACGACTA
>CAUYYY010000028.1:0-11510 GCA_963577165.1 Planctomycetota bacterium
ACAAGACCATAACAAGATCATGAGGAACAAGGCCATAAAAGACAAGATCAGCGTGATCAGCAGGACATTTTTGTTGTCACTCCTGTTCGTGTTTGCCATGTTAGTGTTTGCTTCCAGAACGGCCGAGGCCCGAAACCCGTATCCCGACTCATTGAAGAAATGGGTAGACGCTGGCAAGTTTATGAAATTCGAAGGCCTCGATGTCTTTGTACATTCGTCGGGCAAGGCACCTGTCGAGGGACATGGGGTGCTGATCGTGCACGGCTTTTCCGGATCTTCCCGGGACTTTTCTAAGGTGGTGCCCCCCCGTAGCGAAGAAGACCAAAGTCGTTGTTGCCGACATGCTGGGCTTTGGTCAAAGCGACAAGCCTAAAAAAGGAACCTTCAAGGACAATTTTTCGTTGGTGAGACAGGCCAACCTGTATGAGGCCGTGGCGAAAGCCGAGGGGCTGAAGGAAGTCGTGTTGGTCGCCCGCGATATGGGCCAGACCGTCGGCCTGGAGCTCATGACACGACACGACGAAGGAAAGCTGTTCTTCAAGATTCGGCATGCGATCCTGTTGGACGGCTCCACGTTGGTCGACATGGTAAAACTGGTGCCGCTGCAAGAGGAACTGCTCAAGATGCCGGACAAAGCCCTGACCGAGCACCTCGATTTCAAGAAGTTCGCCGAGGGATGTAGAAGCTCGTACGGTAAGGGGAATGCAACCGACGAGATCGTTAACTGTCAGACAGCACAAGTGTTTGCCAAGGATGGCGATCTAGTTATCTCGCAAACACTTCGCTACCTGGACGAGCGACGCGAATTCTACGACCGCTGGGTCGGCACACTGACTCATTTCCGCACAGCACCATTGAGCGTTTATTGGGGCGTGCAGGATCCGGTCGCTGTGATCGCGATGGCGGACCGGATCAAAGCGTGGAATCCGACCACGGACGTCTACAAGATCCAGTCGTCTGGACATTGGCCGTCGATTGAGGTTCCGGACATCATCTCCGACGCAATCCTCGCTCGACTGCCGCTTTATTGGTAACCAAAGTGAAAGTGGAACTGGCTCAATGGTTGAGAACACCGTCGTACGGATTCGGAAGCAGCTAGTTGACAGATGTTTCCCGCTTTGTACGATGCCGAGGTCACCCCCATGAGGCGAGCGTCCGGCAGGTGTATTGTGATTAACTTTCTAGCAATGAATCAGTATTGATCAGTTGGCAATCTTACCCAATCTACGTTTGCAAATCGGAGGACAAAATGATTACTTTGCGCATTGTAGTACCAGCATTGTTGATTGCGATAATCTCCTTCGTTAGTGGTGCAGAAGCACAACTGACGGTAGAAGCACTTAAGGAAACCACCAAACTCGCTAGCCTCAAGGGATGGATCGATCAGGGTAAGTTCATTAAAGCCAATGAATACAAAATCTTTCTTGTCGACAAGGGCAAGGCAGATCAAAAAGGCCATGGTGTCTTCATCGTGCACGGTTTTCCCGGCTCGTCCTGGGATTGGTCAGGCCGCTGGCTCCGGCTCAATGAGCAACTCGGGCACGGTGGGCGGGACCGGACGGGCCTGACCAGGAGAAAGGCTCGGGCCGTGGACCGCTTCACCAGTTTCTTGACCCCAGAGATTGGATACCGGGACGACTGAGGAAACTTGGCTGCAGACTTGTGTCTGCAGCGCAGGAAGGAAAGCCAGCGCGTATACGCCTCGAGCGTAACATCGACATCCCCCCTGCGCGCAGGTTGACTTAAGTGAAGAAAAGCTCCACATCAGTCATTTTCGGGCACCTCATTGTCTAACTTTAACGATTATGCCGGTTTTGTCGGCTAGCTTATCCTGTGGCGGTGTTCACGCCGCCGGTAGAAACGGAAGTTGCGAATCTGCGTCGGACACATCGACCGAACGCACTTAGTGGCCCTTGATTCATGCCTTCGATTGCCCCCGCCGACGCTAAAAGGGCGCGCTGGCAGTCGTTTTAGGCGTTGAGCTTTACCGAAGCATCGTCGGCGACGTGGACCCAGACGTGAACGTGCGGCGAGCCGCGGAAGTACCAGACGAACGACGGGCCCTCCAGACGCCAGTTGTCCCACACGTGGTCGTCGCCGATGTCGCCCTCTTGATAAAAGGCCAGCGAGCAGGCGTTCAATCCTCCCTGAGCTTGGAGGCAGGCCACCACCTCGTCGCGGTCCGCCTGTCGATACGGCTCGATGAGTTTGTGCAAAACCTTCTGCGTGTGCTCCCGCTGGTCCGGCGCCAGCTCGGCCACGGGAATGCCCGGGTAACTCACATCGGCGCCACGGAAGCCGACGCTGCCCTCTCGCTGGGGCCTGTTTTGGACCAATGCCATCTCACGCTGCTTGCCGTCGAGCATCTCGTAAAGCTGGTTGGCCACGACGGCCTGTGGCCAGAATACGTTGCCCGGATGGTTGGCCTTCTCATTGAATCCGTCCGCGGCATGACCATAAAAAATCGGGCCGCCGAAAGCGACATGATCGGCCGAGTTGCCGTCGCAACGCAATGTCATGTGCCGGCCGGTTAAGACAAATTCAAATTGGTCGCTGCCGGGCTGTCCGAAGATCGCCACGCTCTGGTCCTCGCCCCAGCCGCCCGCATCGTCTTCCATTTGCTGGTCAAACCGGTCGTGCCAGTCGGGCTGAATCATTCCTTGAAACACCTGGCGAATCATGGCCTGCTGATCGTCGGTAAAGAATCCGCCGTTGATCGTCTCGGGCGTAATGTTCCAGTTGGTGGCTACCCGAGTACGCAACAATCCTTTCTGCGGATCGATATAGTCCCAGGGCATGCAGACAACCTGCCGGCAGCCACGACGGCACCGGTCGTCTTGAGAAAGTCGCGCCGACCGACCGGCCCACTTTGCCAACGTGACTGGGCCGGCTTGCAGCATGGGCAATTTGTCGTGGATTGCTTGGACATGGGTCGTGCCTTTCACTTAAGAATTGCTCTCAGGAGGCGACGAGCAGTATCAGAATTCCACTCAGAAGCAAGAACTCAAATGTACTCACGGCAAACGCCATTCGAGACGCAATGTCATACCGATTTCAACGTACGGCAATTATGGATGCAATAAATGCAACCGGTACACTCGAAATGATAACGCTCGGACCGAGCCAAGTGAGGGGATGGCCTCAGCAGAATGTTATGGCAAGGCCAAAGCCCACAAACGGCATGCCACTCAGCACAAGGGCAAAGATTCCGGACATCGCAATTTACCTCCGTTCGTCAATTTGTCTGTTTGCAATAAAGGGAAACGAGTACCTTCACTAGCTCATGGTTCTCGTTCTTTTCGCAGTATGGCCTGCGTTGTAATTTGCAAGTTGCTCTATTAGACCGGAAACTCACGAAAAGTGCAAATAGCTGCAAGTTACAGCTATTGGGAGACAACTCACGGTGGCCGTTGGCAGCCGGGGCAAAAAAAAGTCGAGCGCTGAGCTTGCACCATCCGCACCACGTTTCTGTGAATGCAACGAGGGCACGACTGCCCCTGGCGATCATAGACGCGATGCTTGTTCTGATAGCTGCCCGGCTGATTTAGCGCCGTACGATAGGTGCCGTCGCCGAGTGTCGATCCCTCGCAGCGGATGGCCTCTTCGAACACCGCAACGATGGCATGGGCGATCGCGGTCCATCGGCTGTCGAACAATTTGTCGCAGGGCCAGGCGGGATGTACGCGAGCCACATGCAAGATTTCCGATGCGTACAGGTTGCCGATGCCGGCGACACATCGCTGATCGAGTAGTGCCACCTTGACGGCCCGCTGACTGGCCGAGAGCCGCTGCTTCAACAGATCCTTGGTAATCTGCAGCGCATCGGGCCCCACATGATCGGGCCCCAACATCCGATCATAGGCAGCGCGTGAGTAAAGTGTCACACTGCCGAGCCCGCGACGATCCCAGTAGATCAACTCGCTCGCCGAGCCGCCATGCAGCTTGAGGCGAAACCGCAGATGTTTGTAGCTGGGTGGATCAGCGATCAGAACTAAGCCGGTCATCCTGGGCTCGAACACCAGAGAATCGTCGGTGTCCAGGTGCAGCACCAAGCGTTTGCCGACACGGCCCACATCGCGGATATGCCGGCCGGTCACACGGCGTCGCAACGTGGCGATCGTCGGCGCAATGCGGATCGGCTTGCACGAGCAAACGACTCGTTCCGCGGCGGTGATGCGTGCGCCGATGACACCCAAAACGCCACGGCGCATCGTTTCAACTTCTGGAAGTTCTGGCATGGTGTCGCATCTTATCGAAACAGCGGCCAACGTCCAAGGACGCGGCAGCATAGGCAGTAGGGAACACCCTCTGTGGCGTTCCGTTGGGTCGGGGTGGAACGCGTCTACCCTGAGTTCGGAACGCCGCGGAGGACGGTCCCTACGGTCTTCAGTGAACCGCGGGGGTTGACCCTCTTTCGGGCAGCATTGACAATCGAACGTACTATGAGCAACTCCGATTCCAGCAGCCCTGATCCAACCAACACAGCCACGAGCCAAGTGCCCGACGCGGCGGGTCGCTTTGGTTCGTTTGGTGGTCGGTACGTGCCGGAAACATTGATCCGGGCATTGGACCAGCTCGACGAAGAGTATCAAAAGGCGTGCGCCGACGCGAAGTTTCAGGCCGAATTCGAGTCGCTGCTGGCGAACTACGTGGGCCGGCCCTCGCCTCTCTATTTCGCCCGTCGCCTGACCGAGCACTGTGGCGGGGCTCAGATTTGGCTCAAACGCGAAGACTTGAACCACACCGGTGCGCACAAGATCAATAACACGTTGGGTCAGGGATTGCTGACACGGCGGATGGGTAAGCGGCGCGTCATCGCCGAGACCGGGGCCGGCCAACATGGTGTGGCGACCGCCACGGCGTGTGCCCATTTTGGACTCGACTGTGTCGTTTACATGGGCGAAGAGGACATCCGGCGTCAGCAGCCCAACGTGCAAAGCATGCTTCTGCTGGGAGCGGAAGTGCGGCCGGTAGGTAGCGGGTCGCGGACGCTACGCGACGCGATCAATGAAGCCATGCGCGACTGGATGGCCAGCGTCGAGACAACGCATTACATTCTGGGATCGGTCGTCGGGCCGCACCCCTTTCCGCGGATCGTGCGAGATTTTCAGTCGGTGATCGGCCGTGAAACAATCGAGCAGAGTAAGCAGGCGATCGGTCGGTTGCCTGATTGTGTTGTGGCGTGCGTGGGCGGCGGAAGCAACGCAGCCGGTATGTTTTATCCGCTGATCGATCACGCGGACGTTGAGCTGGTGGGCGTCGAAGCAGGTGGACGCTCGGACGCGCCGGGTGACCATGCGTCGCCGCTTTCGTTCGGTCGGCCGGGCGTGCTGCATGGCAGCCTTAGTTACGTCATGCAGGACGACGACGGCCAGACCTGTCCGGTCCACTCGATTTCGGCCGGGCTCGACTATCCCGGCGTCGGGCCGGAGCACAGCTATTGGAAATCAACAGGACGTGTGAGCTATGTGCATTGCGGGGATCGCGACGCACTGGCCGCCTTCGACAAGGTCGCCGAGTTGGAAGGCATTTTGCCGGCGCTGGAAAGTTCGCACGCGGTTGCCCGGGCCATGACGATCGCTCGCGATCGGTCGCCGGATGAGGTCGTGGTGGTTTGTCTCTCGGGACGCGGAGATAAGGACAGCGCGGAGATTGCGCGAATTAAGAGCGGAGAGACTCCCTGGGGATCCGCAGAAAATTAATTGATCAATTTTTGTATTTCAAAATCCGAAAACCGAATATCGAAATCCGAAACAAATTCAAAATAAGAAAATCGAATATCCAAAACAAATCAGTTTGGGCCTTTCTCTAAGGTATGAGCAGGCCTTCAGGCGTTTTTGTCATTTGGAATTTGGTGATTTGGATTTGTTTCGGATTTCGGACCCATTGAAACGTACAAGTTATTTTTGAACACTGACTAACACTTATGTCTTCGATTGATCAACTATTTACCAAGTTGCGCGACGAGGGTCGGAAGGCGCTGATGCCCTTTATCACGGCCGGCGATCCCGATTTGGACTTCACCGAGCAGCTTCTCCGCGAGCTCGACCGGCGTGGGTGCCATTTGTGCGAATTGGGGATCCCCTACAGCGACCCGATTGCCGACGGACCGGTGATCCAGGCATCGTACACACGGGCACTCGGCCGTGGGCGGCGGCTGGCACAGATTTTGGAAACGGTCGAGCGTGTCACGCCCAAGGTCCAAGCGCCGCTCGTTACGATGGTTAGCTACGCGATCGTGTATCGACATGGCCTGGCGCGCTATGTCGACAAGGCCAGGGCTGCCGGGGTTGCGGGGGCGATCGTGCCCGACTTGCCTGTCGAAGAGGCGGGAGAACTGGCCAAAATCTGTCGCGATGCGGATTTCAGTCTCATCCAGTTAGTCACCCCCACCACGCCACGTGAACGGGCCGTTCGGATCGCCGAAACTTCGTCGGGGTTTCTGTACTACGTTAGCGTGGCGGGCATCACGGGCGAGCGGACCGAGCTTCCGCCGGAACTGGTCGAAAACGTTGGCTGGCTGCGGGAGCAAACGACGTTACCACTCTGTGTCGGTTTCGGCATCAGTCGTCCGAAACATGTGAAGATGCTCGCACCGGTTGCCGACGGAATCATCGTCGGTTCGGCGATCGTTCGCCAGATTGCCGATGCCGAGTGCCGGTCGCGCGATGCCGTACTCGACGGCGTAGGGCAGTACGTCTCGCAGCTGCTTACGGCACTGAAGTAGAGAGGGTGGCGGGGTCGGAGCCTGGGCGACGGCCCCGAAATGCCAGCCGTCGGGGCCGTCGCCCAGGCTCCGACCCCGCCACCCAAACCGTAACCCTGCGCGGAATTACGGATCGTACCACAGTTTTTTTCGATTTTCCGATTTCTGGTTCTTCGGCAACCCGCCTCAGTAAGTCATTGCCACGACACGTATTACGTACAGAAATCATGCAGTCAGATCGAATATTATATTTGACCCGCGAGAAAATCGGTGCGTAAACTTACATAGGTGAGGCGATGCGACCGAATGTGTTGAATAGCCTCGTTATTTTTCGGCCGTACCTGTTGGGAAGAATAGGCCGGGCGTTTTGCTGGCCTCTCTTCGTCGCTTTCGCGGCAGCGGTTCAGTACGTCGGTGTTCGTAGTCGGCGTCCATCGAGGAGGTCTTCTGTGCAAGAATCAAACGATCGAGGTACGTTGCTGCGCCGTTTCTTTAGCGGGCTTACCGAACACGCCTTCTACAGCCGGCTGGGAGTGGCCGACCCGGTGCTGGTCGACTACATCTCCGGGATGCTGGTCCGGTTTGTTGAGAGTGATCGTGTTTTCGGATTGCGAAGTCCCACCGGACGACGGCTCGACCAGGTGGCCGAGATGCTGGCCGAGGCCGAAGCCCGCCAAGGCGAGGCACGGCGACACGTGCATCGGCATATCGGCGACTTTACCCTTTTCTGGTCCGGCGTCTATCCCGAGTTCATCGAGCACGTCCGCCGCAGCGGCGGCGCCGACAGTTTGCTCGATTATGGGCAGCTCGGCAGACGTTCGTATTACGTGGCCAGTACCATTCCGGTTGCCAAGGAAGTGGCGCCGACCCCACTGCTCAAGCGGCTCAGCGAGCAGTTCGACTTGTGCGTTTACGGACTGGGCGAGGTCCGTCGGGAATGGGAACGGGCGTCGCGCGAAGGCGGACCCGAATTGCTGATCAATTAGACAAGCTCTGGCACGAGGTTCTGGCTATCGAGATAGGGACGGATGTCGACATCGTGGACCGAAACGATTTCCAGTTCATCATAGAGTGCCGGATCGGGAAACCGCCGGCCTTTGGGGTCTCGAATTCCTTGCACTTTGGGCTGCACGGGAAACCGTGGGTTGAAGTCGACAACCGCCGCTTCTACGCCGTTGGATAGCTTGACGACCTGTCCGATCGGAAACGGCGGAATGATTTCGTAAAATGCCTGTTCGACCACCGGATCGAAAAATCCATGGCACCAGGTGCGCATTTCGTAGAGCACTTGAACCGGAAGCTTGGCCTCTGAATAAACCCGATTTGAAGTGGCCGCATCACAGATGTCGACCACGGTTGCTATGCGGTTGAAGATGGTGATCTGCTTGCCCGAGAGCGGCGACAGTTTCTCGCCTGTACGAGCGTCGACCCGCGTCGGGTAACCTTCGTCGTTCCATCGCTGGTGATGGTTCAGAACGATCTCGGCCGCGGTGGGCGGTACGCGGCCTTTTACCATTTCGTGCCCGCACACCGGATGCAGCTTCATTAACTCCATCTCTTCGCGAGTCAAGGGGCCCGGCTTGAATACGATTTCGATCGGGACTTCCATCTTACCTACGTCGTGCAGAAGACAGCCAAGGCCCCGGAGTTGCAGATCCTTGGCATCTCGCGGGGACTTGAACGTTCGTTGCTCGATAATGTAGCGTTCGATTTTGATCTCCAGCAGCATCGCCAAATAACATTTGAATGCGACATCAGATAGTTGTCGAATGTGCCCAACTTCTGGAGCAGCACATTGCCATGCTGGTTCTGCTTGAGAGAATCAAAAAGCCCGCTAATCGACGATTGGAACTGAGCGATATCCATCTCGACGCTCGTTCCTTGCGCGAACCGTTCGAAATTGCGGCGTACGTGTCCGTACACTTCACGCTGACGCTCGTCCACTTCGTCGTCGATTCTTTCTTCGAGAAATTCCAAATCGGGATAGCAAATCCATACCTCCATGATGCCGAGCTCTTTGAGACGCGGAATCATGTCGGCCAAAATCGCGCAATCGCGTTGCAGCAAAAACCGATGCGGTTCGTTTGGCAACGGGACGGGTCGCGCAAGCGTCATCCCGGGTTCGATTTTGTGGACCGGAACTCGAAGCATAGATTTTGGATCCCCACGCCGACGCCAACCGATAAAATCGGCTGCGGACGAAACACCTACTTTCCCACTCTACATAAGGTTAGCACAAGAAATGTCTTGCCCGGCCTGTCAAACCTCCGTGGACAGACAGAACCCAATGACACAGATCACCCCCCAGGTGTGGTCACCCCCGGTGGCACCGCCGTCGCTAGAGCAAATCCGTCATTAGAGCAATCCCGCTCGCGTGCAGAGTGTAAATCACCGCTTCAGGGTCGCCACGGCGACTTTTACGTCCGGAAAGCGTGTGTGCGACTCGCACTAGCGGCTGTGACGGTCGTGCTGATACGCAGGCCACCGAATCGCCTAGTGTACATTTGCTCTTGACTGTGTACACCCGTATATTATAATCGGGTCTGGTTTGTTCTGTTGCCCCCTTTCGCCTGCCAGAGGAGCCGCTGCGATGTCCCTAATGGATCAGCTCACATCTCGCCAACGCGAGGTTTACAGTTTTATTCGCGAAAAAATCCACGGCCGCGGCTATGGCCCGACGGTGCGAGAGATTGGCGAGGCGTTTGATATTCGCTCGCCGAATGGCGTGATGTGCCATCTTAAGGCACTGGAAAGGAAAGGTTTGATTACCCGTGAACCGAATAGGTCGCGGGCCATTCAACTCACGACCGAGCCGGCCCAAGATCGGGGAATGCCGTTGGTGGGCCAGATCGCGGCCGGCGCGCTGCATGAGGCGATCGAGCAGGCGGAGCGGTTCGATTTTGACGCCACGTTTCACTACAAGAATCAGTTCGCATTGAAAGTTCAGGGCGACTCGATGATCGAGGCGGCGATTGCCGACGGGGACGTTGTGATCGTGCGTCGGATGCGGACGGCCGATCGGGGAGACATTGTCGTGGCCCAGACTGACGAGGGCGAGGCGACACTCAAGTATTGGTATCCGGAACGGAACCGGATTCGGCTGCAGCCGGCCAATGCGTCGATGAAGCCGATTTACTCGAAAGACGCCAAGGTTCTGGGCGTAGTAATCGGCGTGGTGCGGAAGATCTAACAGTTCGGCTATTAGGCTGATTCGATTTCAGCAAGCCAGCAGTACCACCCGACGCTAGGCCGTTTTGCCCAGCGTATTGGCTTGGTTGAGCTTGTTGTACATCGTCTTGAGGCTTACGCCGAGTTGCTCGGCGGCCTGCGGTTTGTTGCCGCCGTGTCGTTCGAGCGCGGCGTGAATCGCTTCGAGTTCGATCTCTCGCAACGAACGGTGGCCGAATGGTGTGCCGTGACCGACGGTCAGTCGTCGTGAAGTGAACCGCTCCGGCAGGTGCTCGCTGCCGATCGGCCCTTCGTCGCACAAAATGGTGGCGTGTTCGAGCACGTTGGCCAGCTCGCGGACGTTGCCGGGCCAGACGTGATCGCAGAGTGTGCGGATCGCTTCGTCGGAAATCAACGTATCGCCCGGTCGCGCGGCCGGGCGAAATCTCGTGAGCAGGTGACAAGCCAGATCTCCAATGTCTTCGATCCGTTCTCGCAACGGGGGCAAGAGGATTTCAAACGTGTTGATGCGATACATCAAGTCTTCGCGAAACTCGCCCTGATGAACCATTTCGTCGAGTTGCCGGTGGGTGGCGCAAACCACGCGCACATCCACCGTAAAGGACGTATTGTCTCCGACGCGACGAATCTCGCCGTCTTCCAAAACGCGTAGCAACTTGGCCTGCATCGCTTTGGGAAGTTCGCCGATCTCGTCCAGGAACAGGGTGCCGCCGTCAGCCACTTCCAGCAATCCGACGCGGTGTTCGTCCGCGCCGGTGAAGCTGCCTTTGCGGTGACCGAATAGCTCGCTTTCGATCAGGCTTTCGGGCAGCGCACCGCAATTGATCGCCACAAACGGTTTATCGGCCCGCAGACTCTGTTCGTGAACGGCGCGGGCGACCAACTCTTTGCCGGTACCGGTTTCGCCCAAGACCAAGACGGTCGACTTTGTCTGAGCGACCTTGGCAATCAGGCGGCGCACGTGGTGCATGCCTTGGCCGTTGCCGATGAGTTGCGGTGTGCCTTCGAGCGTGGTGAGGCGGTGTTGCGCGGCGGCAATTTTTCGGGTGAGTTCGCGTTTCTCGGCCACGCGGGCCAGCAGCGATTCGATCTCGACCAGTTTGCACGGCTTGGTGAGGTAGTCGAAGGCGCCGTGCCGGAGCGCGGCGATCGCTGTGTCGAGCGACGACTTTCCGGTCAGCACGACACACTCGCAGTCGAGCCCCATCTGACGGGCGCGCGTAATGACCTCGATGCCGTCGAGACCCGGCATGGCGAGGTCGAGCAACAGGCAGTCGTACGAATTTTTTTCCAGGGCGGTTACCGCAGTTACCCCGTCGGGGCAGATGGTCACTTTATGGCCCATCCGTGGCAGCTCGATTTTCATGAGATCTTGCAGCGACCGTTCATCGTCGGCAAACAATATCTTGAGCCGTTTCGTGGCGGCTTTAGGCGGCTTGGTAGCGATGTTCCTTCTCCTTTTCAATTTTATGTCGGTCGGCCAGTGGCAATGTGATGACAAAGCGGGAACCCTCGCCGGGGCCGTCGCTGGTCGCTTCGATGTGACCGTCATGGTCGGCAATAATGCGGTAGGTGATGGAGAGACCGAGACCTGTGCCCTGCCCTCCTCGTCGGC
>CAUYYY010000029.1:0-11456 GCA_963577165.1 Planctomycetota bacterium
GCAGCAAATAAACGACCACCAACAACCAAGCGGCGAGCAGGCACCAATCGTACGGACTGGAGAGCGGCGAGGCATGGGCATCGGCCGCTCGGGTTGCCAGGTACGCGGCCTGAGCCACGAGTCCCGCGCCGGTGGCTACGAACAGGGCCAGACGTCGCCAGCCACTTTGCCAGACGAGGCGAGCCAGTTCGATAATCAGGGCGACGGTGTAGCTCGCCGCAAAACAGATTGTTGTGATACCAGCAAGCATGGGAGGGAATTGGAGGTCAGAATAATAGCCGCGATGCCACGCATCGCCGGTCCCAGTCTGACGACTCACACTAAAAAGGTTTATTTGTTCTCTTCTTCGCCGATTCCGTACTCCTTCAACTTCTTGTGGAGCGTGTTGCGGTTGATGCCCAGCTTGGCCGCGGCTTTGATCTGGACATTGTCGCAAGCGGCCATCACTTGCGCGATCACTTCGCGCTCCACCCGGCTAACGATCTTGGTGTGCAGGCTGTCCTCTTGAGGTCCGGCGGATGTCAGCCCCGTCTGGACCAACTCGTGGGTAAGCGTTTCCAGGTCAGCGGACCGCAGACGGATGCTCCGCGGCCGCTCACCCTGGGTGACCACGTCGGGCAGCAGATCGACGGTCAGCTCATCGCCGCCGGCCATCACAACCGCCCGTTCAACATAGTTTTGTAGCTCGCGAACGTTGCCGGGCCAGTCATGGGCGCAAAGTGCGTCGAGTGCCTCGCGCCCGATATGCGTCACATAACGGTCGTTTTCTTCGTTGTAAACGTTCAGAAAATGCCCGACCAATTCGGGGATATCTTCGCGGCGCTCACGCAGCGGTGGCAATGCGATCGGCACCACATTGAGCCGATAATACAGGTCTTCGCGAAAATTGCCCGACTCGCTCTCGTCGAGCAGATCGCGGTTGCTGGCGGCGATCACCCGGGTATCGACCCGGATCGTTTGCGTGTCGCCGACCCGTTCAAATTCGCGTTCCTGCAAAACACGGAGCAACTTGACTTGCAGCTTGGGCGTGGTGGAGTTGATCTCATCGAGAAAAATGGTGCCCGTGTGGGCCGCTTCGAAGCGGCCTGTGCGATTCCCAATCACCCCGGTGAACGCGCCGTGGACATGGCCGAACAGCTCGCTTTCCAGCAGGCTTTCGCTCAGTGCACCGCAGTTGACCCGCACAAATGGTCCGCTGCCACGCTGGCTGAGCCGGTGGACGGCCAGCGCGATGAGCTCCTTGCCGGTACCGGTCTCGCCAAGCAACAACACCGAAGCACGGGATGGCGCGACCTGACGCGTAAGGCGATAGACCTCCTGCATCGCCGGACCGGCGCCGATGATGCCCGGCAGCGGCGGTCCACTTTCGTCGTGTTGATAGGCGGGATAGCTGGTCATGGGTCAAAGCGTCGATTTTTTTAGCGTCGGCGGCCACGCCGACTATTCTCGTGGGTGCTGAAACCGTTACTCGGCAGCGGGCTGTTTGTTTTTCTGCTCGATCGCGTCGAGAATCGACGCCAAAACCTGCTGCGTCGCCTGGTCGGCCGATCGGCTCCGGTTGTATCGAGCGTATGGACGGAGGATTTCTTTCGAAGTGAGCAGCGTACCGTGACGATCGACCGCGTCGCGAAACGCCGCCGCCGCCGCTTGCCGCGATTCGACGTCCCAGCTGTCGGAACTGGCCAGTTCGACCAGGGCGCGTTGGCCGCTCGGACGACCCAAGGCGGCCAATGCGGCAGCCGCTGGTTGAGTCAGACCCGGCACTAGCAGCGTTACCTCGATCGCTTCGGAGTGTCGGCCCAGATCATAAATCTTCTCGGCGGCAGACGACAACTCAGCGACCCAGCCGAGGGCCGCCGTCGCTTGGGCAAGTCGCTCGCCGGGAGAAATAGCCGACCGCCCGGCCAGCTTGTGCAGAGCGGTCACGAGCGACTCCACCGCTTCGTCGTCGTGCGGTCGATATTGTACCATGGTAAGCGGGTCGTTGTCGGCAATCGCCTCTGCACGACTGCGCGTCTCGGCCGAGGCCAACAACGCGATCGGCAGATGCCGGGTCTCGGCCGCGGTTCGCAACCGGTAGACGACTTCGCGAACGTTCGGACGGCGAATCGTTGTGTCGACGAGCACCATCGTCGTATCGGCCGACTCTCGGGCCAGCCGGACCAGTCGATTTCCCGTCGTGGCCAGATCGGCTTCAACGCCCGCCGTGGCCAACCGGGCCACGAGCGTTTGGCCCGATGCCTGATTGACGTTGCCGACCAGTGCCAACGGCGTACCACCGGTGCGGGCGAAATAGACAAGCGCGTCGGCCACGCGGCTGGCGCCCGGATATTCCTGCTTGAAACTCACCTCGGCGTGAAAGCGCACGATGGCCTGCAAAGCGGCGAAGCGGAGTCGGCGGTCGCCTTGCTCGAGCGCATGGATCAAGGGGGAGCGGCCGGGCGCGTATCGCAGCAGCATGTTTGCCCATTGCGATCCGCTGTGCTCGGACGTGCTGAGTAGCTCGACCACGCCGAGCGCCGCGCCGAGATGTCGGTGATCAACCGCCAGGGTCAAAACGTTTTCCAACAAGGCCATGTCGGCGTCTAAATCGGCAGCCAGATCATGGGCAGTGCCCTGCCCTGTCGGCAGAGGTTGGTTGTAGCCGTGACGGAGCTTGTCCGTTTCGAGGGCGGTCAGCAGTCGCCAACTTCGGTAGGTGCGATTCGTAGGATCAAGCCGCACAAGGTCCTGGGCTAAGCTTCGGGCCAGCAGTATGCCGGCGTCGGATGCCGAGAGCTTCTCGGCCACAACGGTGCGAGTCTCCGCGTCCCAATGCCAGAGTTCGATCCGATCGTCAAGATTTGGGCCATCGTGATCCGAACGGACCAGCCGCTCACCGCGCAGATGCCGCCGGAAGAGATTGGCCAGCCGTTTTTCAGCGTCCGCGTGCGAAGGGACCTGGCCGACGATTTTCTCCAAGGCCGCCCGTGCCGCTCGGCCGCTGGCTGTTTCGACATCGGCCGCTGCCAAGGCAAGCAGGCGGGGCACGGCCTGTTGGCTCTCTAATCGGGCGAGGATCTGGATCACTCGAGCGCGAAACGGGTCGTCGTCACTCGCGAGCGCCGAGAGCAGCGGGTCGACCGCCAACGGCCCGAAAGCAACCAGGGCATCGGCCAAGCCCGCATGCGCCGCCTGCCGAGCCGGATCGGCCAATGTCGCGATGCAGAAGGCGGCGCCGTCTTGGCCCGCTTCCAAAAGATCGATCACCGCTCGGCGCCGGAGTTGAACATCGGAGTTGGCCAACTGCTGTGCGAGTCGGGCCAACCGTGCCGGATCGCGTGCTTGGCGACTGGCGGCTTCGAGCAGCGCGAAGGCCAGGTTCCGACCTTCCGGAAACAAGGCTTCGGTGCGTGTCAATCGCAGCAATTTGGCCGAGCCGACTGCACGGGCGAGTTGAGCCTTTTGCTCGTCGTCCCACTGCTCGCCGGCGAGGTGCTCGATCATGGGCCGCGCCTTTTCAGCCGCGCCCAAGTCGACCAACATCAGGATGTTTTCCAGCAGTTCGGCGGGCGTCTTGGCCGGCAGGGCCAGCAGACCTTCGACCGCCGGATTGGGCAGCGATGGATTGGATGGGGCCTCTGGTGCCGGCGCATCTTGAGCCCGGGCTATAGTGGTGCAGCAGAGCAAAACGATCAGTACCCCAGCTGCTGCTAAAGAAGCCACAAAATCTGTCGTGAAAAAGCAGCCGGGGTGCTTCCAAATACGACAGCTATTGTTTGGCAGATCCTTACTCATCAATCAAGTCGCCTCTTCCACTCATCGAGTTGCTTTGCCACGCAGTCGGGCCCGGTGGAGCCATAGCTGGTCAGCTCCTCGACCGCCTTGCGGGCGCCGAGTACGTCGTAAACATTCTCGTCAAGTTGCGGTGCGACCGCTTGGATTTCGTCGAGCGACAGCCCGGCGAGCGGCAAGCCACGGTCCATAGTCGTGCGAACCAGGGTGCCAATCATCTCGTGGGCCGTTCGCTGTGGTACGCCTTGGGCGATCAAGTGTTCCATCAACGTTGTGGCGTCGAGGTAACCGTGCTCAAGCCGCGAGGAAATCGCCTCGCGATTCAGTTCGGCACCGGCCACCATCGGCGTGGCCAGTTCCAGGCAGGCGGCCACCGTATCGACCGAATCGAACAGCGGCTGTTTGTCTTCTTGCAGGTCACGGTTGTAGGCCAGCGGCAAGCCCTTCACAAGCGTCAGCAGGCTCATAAGATTGCCTACAACACGGGCCGTCTTGCCACGGATCAACTCGGCCACGTCGGGGTTGACCTTTTGCGGCATAATCGACGAGCCGGTGCAGAAGCTTTGCGGCAGTCGGATGAAATTGAATTCGGCCGTCGACCACAAGACCCATTCTTCGGCCCAGGTGCTCAGGTGTTCGGCGATCATTGTGAGTACGAAGGCCAGTTCGATGACGAAGTCACGGTCGCTCGAGGCGTCGAGGCTGTTGGCCATGACGCCGTCAAAGCCAAGTCGCTCGGCCGTATCGTGGCGGTCGATTGGCAAGGTTGTGCCGGCCAGCGCAGCGCAGCCGAGCGGCGACTGGCTGACTCGATGGCGACAGTCGGCTAGCCGCTCGCGGTCGCGATCAAATTTTTCGCAGTAGGCCAGCCAATAGTGCGCAGCGAGCACCGGTTGCGCCCGTTGCATGTGGGTGTAGCCGGGCAGCACCACGCCGTGATCGGCATCGCAACGGGCGACGAACGCTCGTTGCAGGTCGGCCAGCAGCGAGTCGAGCCGCTCGATCTGATCGAGGGCCCAGAGCCTCAGGTCGGTCGAGACCTGGTCGTTGCGGCTGCGGCCGGTGTGCAGTTTGCGACCCGTGTCACCAAGCCGGTCGGTCAGGGCACGCTCGATGTGCATGTGAATGTCTTCGAGCGCGGCGGAGAACTCGAACTGGCCCTGCTCGATTTGTGTGCCGATTTCTGCCAGAGTCTGCTCGATTTGAATACACTCGTCGTCGGTGATCAGGCCCTGCTTGGCGAGCATTTGAGCATGGGCGATGCTGCCGCGGATATCGTGCTCGAAGAGCCGCCGATCGAAGCTGACGCTCTCGGTGAACTGCTCGACGCGGCGGTCGGTCGCCTCGCTGAAGACACCACTCCACGGTTTGTCGGCCGGTTGGATGGTCATAGTTCTTGGATTGGGCAGTAGAATGGTGGCCAATCATTTCTTCAAACCGTTTAGTGTAAACGGGTTGCGTTGGATGGTCAACGCGAGAGGCATCCGCTGCCCGTAAATGCGGCAGGATACGGGTTGGGTTGCTGGATTGGGCAAGTAAAGTAGGTAAAGCGATGATAAATGTCTTAGAACGATTTGTTTTGGCTGATTATTGTCGAGAAAACCACCGATTTAACCCATAATTATCATGTGATAATACCTTGTGATAATCATTTAGCTATTATTAAAATAGCTTAATTATACATATAAGGAATTTTACTGAGGAAAACAATGATTGTTTGGAAGCCAAATGATGACGACTGCCTTGCCGCGTTGGAAGACCAAAATCCTTGGCATAGCATTCGTCGAGTTCCTAGCGAACTTGCCCAGCCCGTCAGAAGGCCATTGGCGGAGATTCTTTGGCGTGTCCTCTTGCACCCGCCAGTTCAGCGCCATCAGATTATTCTTGGGCCTCGACGCGTTGGAAAAACGACCGCCATGTATCAGACGGTCGAGCGTTTGCTCCATCACGATCTTCGCCCTCGAAAATACTGGTGGTTGCGACTCGACCATCCGCTTTTTTTGCAGTTGAATCTCGGCAGTTTAATCAATGAAATCATACGCGTATCTAGGGCAGAACCTAGCGATCCGACCTTCTTGTTCTTAGACGAACTCACGTATGCAGACAATTGGGCTCTTTGGCTCAAAACGATACACGACGAACATTGGCCTGTTCGCATCGTTGGAACATCCAGTGCCACAGCGGCCATCCGAGAGCAGAGAACAGAGAGCGGCGTAGGGCGTTGGGAAGAACAATACTTGGCGCCCTATCTGTTTACGGAATATCTCGACCTCAAAAATATTTCCACCGACCTCATCGCGCAAGAAACACTCAGCGAGACGCTTCGAGTAGCACTGGAAACAAAACAATCTATTCCAGATCTATCCGACACTCGCCGCCGGTTTATAATTACCGGGGGCTTTCCTGAATTGTTGACACGAGATGAAAGCGGCGATGAACAATCTGATATTTTGCGATCACAACGTATTTTGCGTTCTGACGCCATCGAAAAAGCTATTTATAAAGATATTCCGCAAGCATTTGCCATTCAGGACCCAGCTAAACTTGAACGTTTGCTCTATACGCTTGCGGGTCAGGTAACAGGGCTGTTTTCGCCACAGACGATCGGCACGGATATTCAATTGGCGAGTAATACCCTCGAAAGATATGTCACATTCCTTGAACGCGCATTTATCGTTTTCACCCTATCGAATTATTCTCCATCAGAAGAATCGGTACAGCGTCGAGGCAAGAAACTCTATTTTATCGATGGGGCGGTCCGAAACGCGGCATTGTTAAGAGGTTTAGCGCCTCTTAGCGATCCAAAAGAAATGGGTTTGTTGATCGAAAACATGGTTGCGGCGCACCTCAATGCGCTTTCGCACCAGACAGGAGTACGGTTATATCATTGGCGACATAAGGGACACGAGGTAGATTTTGTATATGACCACCCCAGTGATCCCATAGCGGTTGAAGTGACGTCATCAAGTTCTCATTCTGCAAAGGGCATATCCGAGTTTCAACGCAGGTTTCCTCGATTTGAAGGTCGGTGTTTTCTGGTTTACCCGGACGCAAAGCCCGTGCTTCCCAATGACCAGAAGCCGGGTCGAATCCCACTTGATATGCTGCTTGTCGCCATCGGGAAACAATCACAACACGCGCTCGAACGTCGATTCGGAGTAAAGCATTCGCCATCGACAGGTCAGTACATGCTCTTCGACGAAGATTAACCGCATTCAGCTGCGGAGGCAGATATTCAATCGCGCTAACCGACGACCCTTCTCGACGTCTACCAGGCGGCTTACGCCGCCCGCTCGCCTCAAGTCTAGGGGACCCGAGCCACTTGAAGGGTCGATTCTCTGCATGGTAATCTAAGGAAATTTTGTACGGGCAACGTGATTGACGGGTTCGCCAGCCGGGTGTAACCCGGCGGCGATTGCGGCCATTTTTTAGACAACCCATTTACCAAAAGCGAAGACGACTGTGCCACGACGCGACGACATCAAGAAAGTTATGCTCATCGGCAGCGGGCCGATTGTGATCGGGCAAGCCTGCGAGTTCGACTACAGCGGTACGCAGGCCTGCAAGGCGCTGCGCGAAGAGGGCTACGAGGTCGTGCTGGTCAACTCGAACCCGGCCACGATCATGACCGATCCGAACATGGCCGATCGCACCTATATCGAGCCGCTCACCTGGGAGACGGTTGCCAAGGTGATCGAGGTCGAGCGGCCCGACGCGCTGCTGCCGACGCTCGGCGGCCAGACCGGGCTCAATGTGGCGATGGACCTGGCCCGTCATGGCGTACTGGAAAAATTCAACGTGGAACTGATCGGCGCCAGCACCGAGGCGATCGACAAGGCCGAGAACCGCGAGCAGTTCAAAGCGGCCATGGATCGCATCGGGCTCGACGTCTGTCGCGGCGAGGTGGTGCATACGATCGAAGAGGCACGACAGGCGGTCGAGCGGATTGGCCTACCTTGTGTCGCGCGGCCCAGTTTTACGATGGGTGGCAGCGGCTCGAATATAGCCTACAACCGGGGCGAGTTCGACGCCGTGGTCCGCGCCGGCCTGGATCAATCGCCGACGACCGAAGTGCTGATCGAAGAATCGATCATCGGCTGGAAAGAATACGAAATGGAGGTGATGCGCGACGCGGAGGACAACGTCGTGATCATCTGTTCGATCGAGAATTTTGATCCCATGGGCATACACACGGGCGATTCGATCACCGTGGCGCCGGCGCAGACGCTGACCGACAAGGAGTATCAGCGGATGCGCGACGCCAGCTTGGCCGTGATTCGCGAGATCGGCGTCGAGACGGGCGGGTCGAATATCCAGTTCGCCATTCACCCCGAAACGGGGCAGATGATTGTCATCGAGATGAATCCGCGCGTGAGCCGTTCGAGCGCGCTGGCGTCGAAGGCTACCGGCTTTCCGATCGCCAAGATCGCCGCCAAGCTGGCGGTCGGCTACCGGCTTTACGAACTGCCGAACGACATCACGCGCGAGACGCAGGCCTGTTTTGAGCCGACGATCGACTATGTCGTGACGAAGGTGCCTCGGTTCACGTTCGAGAAGTTTCCCGAAGCGAATGCCACACTCACTACGCAGATGAAGAGCGTCGGCGAGACGATGGCCATCGGCCGCACGTTCAAGGAGTCGTTTCAAAAAGCGCTCCGTGGGCTGGAGGTCGGCAGTTTCGGATTCGGCGCCGACGGCAAGGACCGGTGGGGCACCGACGAGCAACCGGCGGCCGATGAGATCCGAGCCAAGCTCGCCATGCCCAACGCCGAGCGAGTCTGGTATCTGCGCTACGCGATGAAAAGCGGCATGACAATCGACGAGATCTACCGGCTGACCGGCATCGATCCCTGGTTCTTGGATCAACTGCTCGAAATCGTCGAGACCGAAGATGCGCTGCGAGGCGTCGGTTCGCTTGCTGATCTGAGCGACGCCGAGATGCGCCAGGCGAAGCAATTTGGTTTTTCCGACCGACAGCTCGCAACCATATTAAGCACGACCGAAAACGAAGTTCGCGCCGATCGACGCGAGCGGGGCATCGTGGCCACGTTCAAGTCGGTCGATACGTGTGCGGCCGAGTTCGAAGCCTACACGCCCTACTACTACTCGACCTACGAAGACGAGGACGAAACACCCGCCAGGCCGGAAGGCAAGAAGCGAATCATGATCCTCGGCGGCGGACCGAACCGTATCGGCCAAGGCATCGAGTTCGACTATTGCTGTTGCCATGCCAGCTTCGCCCTGCGCGAGCTGGGCATCGAGTCGGTGATGGTCAACTCGAACCCCGAAACAGTCAGCACCGATTACGACACGAGCGATCTGTTGTTTTTTGAGCCACTCACGGTTGAGGATGTGCTGAATATCTGCGATCGTGTGCAGCCAGACGGAGTCATTGTGCAATTCGGCGGACAGACGCCGCTCAATCTGGCCCGGGCGCTGCACTCGGCGGGTGTGCCGATCATCGGGACCAGCGTCGATACGATCGAAGATGCCGAAGATCGCGAGAAGTTCCAGCGGCTGCTCGATCGGTTGGGCTTAAAGCAGCCGGCCAACGGGATCGCGCGGACGATAGACCAGGCGCGGCGCGAGGCGGCCAAGGTCGGCTACCCATTGTTGGTGCGGCCGAGCTTTGTGCTCGGTGGCCGAGCGATGGAGATCTGTTACGACAACGTGCAGCTCGAGCGGTACGTTAGCGAGGCGTTCATCGTGGCCCAGGGTCAACCGGTGTTGATCGATCGATTCTTGGAAGATGCGACCGAGGTCGACGTCGATGCGGTGTGTGACGGCGAGACGGTCATGGTGCCGGGCATCATGGAGCACATTGAGGAGGCGGGGGTTCATTCGGGCGACTCGGCCTGCGTGATTCCGCCCTATAGTCTGAGCGGCCCGGTCGTGAAGGAGATTCGCGCCGCGACGGTCGCCCTGGCCGAGGAGCTGAAGGTCGTCGGCCTGATGAACATTCAGTTTGCCGTCAAAGAGGAAGAGGGGCGGCATAACATTTACGTGTTGGAGGTCAACCCGCGAGCCAGCCGTACCGTGCCGTTTGTGTCGAAAGCGACCGGTATGCCGGTGGCGAAGATTGCGGCCAAGGTGATGGCCGGCGTGAGCCTTGCCCAGCAGGGCCACACGACCGACCCGATTCCCGCACGTGTGTCGGTCAAAGAAAGTGTGTTCCCGTTTGTGAAGTTTGCCGGCGTCGACATTGTGCTCGGTCCCGAGATGCGGAGTACGGGCGAGGTGATGGGCGTGAGCGAGCGATTCTCGATCGCCTTTGCCAAGAGTCAACTTGCTGCCGGCGTCGTATTGCCGAGCCAGGGCAACATCTTTGTGAGCGTCGCCCAGCGGGCTAAAAGACACATCGCGCCGCTCGCACGAAGGCTCGCCGACATGGGCTATCTACTGCTGGCCACCGAAGGTACGGCCGCCGTGTTGGAAGAGGCGGGCATCCCGGTTCGTCTTGTGAAGAAGCTTAAGGAAGGACATCCGAACCTGATCGATTTTCTCGCCGACGGCGAAGTCTCGCTGATCATGAACACACCTCAGGGCAAAGGTGCCCGAACCGACGAGGGTCGGATTCGAGCCGCGGCCGTCTCGCACGGCGTGCCTTGTCTGACCACGCTCAAAGCAGTCGAAGCAGCCGTCCGCGCGATGCAGGCCCTGCGCGAAGAAGAGATGACGGTCGAAGCACTACAAGATCGATTCAGTGCGGCTGGCGATGATTCGATCGCCAAGCTCGGTGCGACCACGCCGTGATGCGGGCGCTTTGCAGCCTTTCTCTTGGGTATTACAACAGCTGGTTTGCTCTCGGACACCGCCAACGGTATACTTAGGGTATGAGCCTCGAACTGACCAACTACGAATCGTATTCGCCCAGTTCGGACCTTGGCCCGTACCGCGCAGCCGATTATTGGGCGCTTCCGGAAGGAGAGCCGTGTGAACTGTTGCATGGGAGGCTCATTGCGTCGCCTAGTCCGACCGCGTTGCACCAAATTGTTTGCCTCTTGCTATCGGAGCATTTTCTCAAAGTGGCGCGACGCTCTGGCGGGATCGCATTTGCGGCGCCGATGGACGTCATTCTTTCAGACGACTCGATCGTTCAACCGGATATACTCTACATTGGGCAGTCCCGAATCAGTATTGTTCAAGATCGAGTCCTCGGCGCACCGGATCTTGTGGTCGAAGTACTCTCGTCCGAGGGTTCGCGTCGAGACCGCGCGGAAAAACTCGATCTTTATGCGTCTTCGGGAGTCCCCGAGTATTGGGTCGTTGATCCTAAAGAACGACAGATTGATTTTCTCATTAATCAAGGCGGACGATTCGAAATCCAGCTAGCGCGGGACGAATGCTACCAATCTGCCAAGTTGAACGAAGTTCAAATTGACTTGGCCGATTTCTGGCGAGAGGTTGACGCTCGACTGCCGTGAGCCGCCGAGTGTCTACAGCGATAAACCGCTGGCTTCCGCCTGCGGCTATCAAAGCGCTTTACGCCTGACGAGGCACTCATTTTGCCCGCACGTCAAGAGCACTTCCGACGCATAAAAACACGTGTGAAATCGTGCGGAATGGGTGCATTCCGTGGATTGTGATTTCAGCCAGCTATTTGATAGTGGTTTGAACCGGTGTGGTCGGCTTGCCATCGGGACCAGAATGGCTTGATTGGCCGGGAGTCGCTTAGGTAATCG
>CAUYYY010000030.1:0-11404 GCA_963577165.1 Planctomycetota bacterium
CAGCACGTGGATCTGTCTCAAGCAGCCGGGGTGCTGGTAGTTTGTTTCCTGTTAACTTGCCTTACCTGCCAGCATTCGCCTTTCAAAGCGAGGGCGACGGCGTTAGGATTGAGGGGTTGGCAACATGACTCCAAGAAACAGGGAGCCCCGAGAGCACGGATGTTCCATCGATTAGGTAGTTTTGTCACGCGGCACTGGGTTTTGGTAATCCTGGGGTGGCTTGCGCTTGCCGTGGGCCTCAAGCTAGCCGCGCCGGCGTGGGATGACGTTACCTTCGACGGCGACCTGGCTCACCTGCCGACCGAGATGGCCAGCATCCAGGGCGGTCTGCTGCTCGATCGCGCGTTTCCCGACGACAAGTCGAAAAGTCAGGTCGTTCTGGTGATTGCCCGAGAGGGCGAGAAGCTGCGGCGGAACGACAAACTCTTTGCCCATAAGCTCGCCGACGCGATGCGTCACCTGGAAACGGGCGAGGGACAAGGGATTGTCGACGTTCTGACGACCCGCAGCGAAGTCATCGGCGACATGCTCAAGAGCCGCAACAAGCGGGCACAGCTTGTCGTGTTGCAGCTCAGCGGCGAGTTCATGGCCACGACCAACATGCCGTTGTTAGAACAAGTGGCTGCGAATCGCGATCAACTGATCGACGAGTACGAACAAGAACTCGGTGACGCGGGGGCCGTATGGCGGGCCGGTTTGCAGGTCGGCATCACCGGCTCGGCGGCGATCGGGGGCGACATGCTCTCGGCGGCGGCCGAAAGCATTGCGAACACCGAGACAATGACCATCGTGTTGGTCGTCGTCATTCTGCTATTTGTCTACCGTGCCCCGTTGCTGGTGCTCATCCCGCTCTTGTCGATCGCCGTGTCGGTCTCGGTGGCGACCTGTTTGGTCGCTGCGCTGACGCAGGTTGACACGGTGACCGACTGGTCGTGGTGGGACTTCAAGATATTCAAGACCACCAAGATTTTTGTGGTGGTCATTCTGTTTGGCGCCGGCACCGATTACTGTCTTTTCTTAATCGCTCGATATAGGGAGGAACTGGCCAAAGGTGTTTCGCGGGCTCAGGCGGTGGCCGACGCGCTGGGCAACGTGGGCGATGCGTTGGCGGCCAGCGCGCTCACCACGATCGTCGGTTTGTCGATGATGTACTTCGCCGCCTTTGGCAAGTACGCGAGCAGCGGACCGGCCGTGGCGCTCTGTTTGACCGTGGCGCTATCGGCGTGCCTGACCCTTGCGCCGGCGCTATTGTGTGCCTTCGGTCGGATTGTGTTCTGGCCATTTTCTGTCGACTTGGCGGCGGCGCCGGACAAACGAGAAGATCCCGCCGCTGGGCGTAATTTTTCAGGCGGCTTTTGGGAGCGGATCAGTGGTATGGTCATGGCTCGGCCGGGTCTGATTCTTGTGGTCGCGCTGCTGCTGTTGACGCCGCTGGCCTACGTCGGAACATCGGTCGACATTACCTATGACCTGTTGGCCGAGTTGGACCACGAGCGGCAAAGCGTCCGGGGAACGGCCCTGTTGCGGCGACATTTCACCGCGGGCCAGACCGGCCCGGTCACGATCGTGGCCTATCAGGACGGTGCCGAGTTCAAAACCAATGATGGCAAAAACAAGGTCCAAGAGTTAGTCAATGACCTCTACGAAGTCGAGGGCGTGGCGAGCATTCGCTCCTTGGCGACGGTGACGGGCATCAAGCCGCGAAAGCGGGGTCTGAAGGATTTGCTCAAGGCCAAGGTCGCCTCGGTGTACCCGGAGGCCGAACAGGCGTTTGTCTCCCACACGCCGCGGTATGACGGCGACGTGACGCGTCTATACGTGATTCTGGAGAGCGACCCGTTTTCGGCCCGGGCAATCGCTCAGCTCGATGCGCTGATCGCTCGTCTCGATTCGTATTGCGTCGATCGCGAATCTCCCTGGTATGGGGCCCAGTTCTTGTGCGTCGGCACGACCGCCGGTATCCGTGACTTGCAGGCCGTCACCTCGAGCGATCAGATCGTGATCCAGCGATTGGTCATGCTGGCGGTGTTGATGGTTCTGTTGCTGATTCTCAAGCGGCCCGTGATCTGTTTTTACTTGATCCTGTCCGTGCTGTTCAGCTACTTCGTCACGATCGGTGCGACGCAATGGTTCTTCGAGTGGCTCTACGGCGATACGTTTCATGGGCTGGACTGGAAAGTGCCGGTCTTCTTATTCGTGATCCTGATCGCCGTCGGCGAGGATTACAATATTTATCTGGCCACGCGTGTGTTCGAGGAGCAGCGACTCCTAGGATTGCGGGCCGGTTTGCGCCGTGCTCTGGTACAAACGGGCGGCATTATTACAAGCTGCGGGATCATCATGGCGGGCACGTTCTGTTCGATGATGTTCGGCTCGCTCCGTGGCATGACCGAGTTGGGCTTTGCGCTGTCGCTTGGGGTTCTCCTCGATACGTTCGTCGTGCGGACGGTGCTGGTGCCGGCATTTTTCGCGCTGATCATTCCGCGAGAAGCAGCGATCGAGGAACCGGTCGAAGCGACCGCCGGCATGGTCACCAAGGCCGCCACAGCGCCGGCTGCCTTACAAACCAGTCAGCCGGTGGATTCGGTTCGCGGCGAGGTGCAGCGTTCGATTCACTAGGCTTTGTCAAACTGTAGGGAACGCTCTCTGTGGCGTTCCGTTGCGCCGAAACCCACACCCGCAAGCGGCCCCGCTAAATCTATTATGAAACTCGTTGTTCTTGGTTCGCCCGATAGTTGGTATTTCAAAGACCTAGAGCGCGCGGCGGCCGGTCGGCACCAACTTGTCTCGGCAACCTTCTCGGACCTTGCGTCGGCGGTCACGACCGGCGGCATTACGGCCCACTCCGCGGATATCGACCTTGTGCAGGCAGACTGTGTGCTGGTGCGGACGATGCCACCCGGCTCGCTCGAACAGGTTGTGTTTCGCATGGATGTTTTGGCGCGGATCGAAGCGGCCGGCGTGCCGGTCATCAATCCTCCGCGGGCTATCGAGACGGCGGTCGACAAATACTTGGGCAGCGCGAAACTGGCCGAAGCCGGGCTAAGAGTGCCTCGAACGCTCGTCTGTCAATCTGTCGAGGCAGCCATGGCCGCGTTGGAGCAACTCGGCGGCGACGTGGTCGTCAAGCCGCTGTTCGGCGCCGAAGGTCGCGGCATCACGCGGCTCAACGACGAGGCCCTCGCGCTCAGGGCGTTCAAAATGTTAAGCCAGCTCGGCGCGGTGCTCTATCTGCAGGAGTTCATCGAACACGAGGGCTGTGACCTACGGCTGCTGGTCGTGGGCGAGCGGGTGCTGGGAATGCGGCGCTCCAGCGGGCACGACTGGCGGACGAACATAAGCCGGGGTGCCAAGGCAGAGCCGATCAAGGTCACGTCGGAGCTGGCCGATCTGGCTCGCCGGGCGGCGTCGGCGGTTGGGGGCCCGCTGGCCGGCGTTGATCTGCTGCCGGGTCGCGATGGGCAACTCTACGCCATCGAGGTGAATGCCGTCCCGGGCTGGAAGGCACTGGCTCGGGCATTGGATCTGGACATTGCCTCGCTGGTCTTAGAATTCCTGGAGGGTATTGTCGGCGGTCGAATGTCGGGATAATGACCTCGTCATGACCACAATGATTCCGTCGGAAACGCCCAGATTGAACGTCGCGGACCGGCTGGCCGAATCGGCTCGTCGGTGGCCCGATGTGGTGGCTGTTGCCGAGCCGACTCGCTATGAAAGGCGCAACGGGCGGCGACAACGTTGCTACGTGCAGGCTTCTTTTTCCGAACTGGACGCCGACGTCGATCGGATTGCCCGTGGGTTGGTAGCGTTGGGGGTAGAGCCAGGGGCGCGGATGGCGTTGTTGGTGCGGCCGGGCATCGATTTCATCGCCTTGACGTTCGCGCTGCTTCGCTGCGGCGCGGTGACCGTGCTGATCGACCCGGGCATGGGCCGCAAGAACCTGATCCGTTGTTTGGAAGATGCGCAGCCGGAAGGCTTCGTGGCGATTCCGCCGGTCCACGCGGTACGGACGCTGCTCGGGCGTCGATTTGCACGTGCCCGATTGAATGTGACAGTTGGCAGGCGGTGGTTCTGGGGCGGCGTGACGCTCGGGCAACTCAGGAAATTGGACAATCGCAGCGATCACGTATTGCCCACGATGGAAGCGGACGATCCGGCGACGATTATTTTTACCACCGGCAGTACCGGGCCGCCGAAGGGTGTGCTCTACCGGCATGGCAATTTCGATGCGCAAGTGACCGAGATTCGTGACCGGTACGAGATTCAACCTGGCGAGGTCGACCTGCCGGGATTCCCGCTCTTCGGCCTCTTCAACGCGGCGATGGGCGTGACGACTGTTATTCCCGACATGGACCCCACGCGTCCGGCACAGGTCAATCCCGAGAAGATCATCGAGGCGGTCAACGACTGGAACGTCACCCAAGCGTTTGGCTCGCCGGCGATCTGGAATCGAATCGGCCGTTACTGCGAAGCCAGCGGAAAGCGGCTGCTGACCGTTCGCCGCGTACTCTCGGCCGGTGCGCCGGTGCCGGCCGACGTGTTGCGGCGGATGACGGCCTGCATTCACACCGAAGGCCAAATGCACACGCCGTACGGCGCCACCGAATCGCTGCCCGTAGCATCGATTTCGGCCCGCGAGGTGTTGTCCGAGACCGCGGAGCAGACCGACCAGGGAGCGGGCGTCTGTGTCGGCCGCAAGTTCTCACAGATTGATTGGAAGGTTATCCGTATCGTCGACGGACCGATTCGGTCGATCGAAGAGGTCGAGCTGCCGGCGGCCGATGAGATTGGCGAGCTGATTGTGACCGGTCCGCAGGTGACAAGGGAGTACGCCACGCGAAGTGAGTGGAACGCGCGGTCGAAGATCGCCGACGGCTCGCGCGTCTGGCATCGGATCGGCGATTGCGGCTATTTTGACTCTCAGCAGCGGTTTTGGTTTTGCGGTCGGGTGGCTCATCGTGTGCTGACCCAAGAGGGGCCGATGTATCCGGTGCAGTGCGAGGCGATTTTCAATTCGCATCCGGACGTGTTTCAATCGGCGCTGGTAGGTGTCGGCCCATCGGGCAAGCAGCGGCCCGTGCTGATCGTCGAAAGAGCAGACGGTGCAGCACCAAGTGACGACGTGGCAATTGACAATGTTGCAAAAGATGACACGGCGCTGATTCGTGAATTGCGGCGCCGGGCCACGGCGCATCGGCTGACACAAAGCATCCGCCACTTCCTCATGCACCGGTCGCTGCCAGTCGACATTCGGCACAATGCGAAAATATTTCGCGAACAGTTGGCCACGTGGGCTGAGCGGCGAGTGGAAGGTCGAACCGAATGAAAGCGCTCGTTACCGGTGCTCGCGGATTCCTGGGTCTCTATATCGTCGAGCAGCTTATTGCTCGGGGAGACCAAGTACGGGCGTTCTGCCGCTCTCAGAGTCCCGAGCTAGACTCGCTCGGCGTCGAAGTCCTCGAGGGCGACTTGCGTGACCGCCAGGCGGTGGTCGCCGCGTGTGCGGGCGTCGACGTCGTATTCCACGTGGCGGGCGTGGCGGGAATCTGGGGACCGTGGGATCATTTTTATCGTATCAACACGCTCGGTACGCAGTGTGTCGTTGAGGGCTGCCGCGAGCAGGGTGTCGGTCGGCTTGTATACACCAGCAGCCCGAGTGTTACGTTTGATGGTAGCCCACAATGTGGCGTGGATGAGTCGGCGCCGTACGCGACGCGGTGGCTTTGCCATTACCCACATAGCAAGGCACTGGCCGAACAGCATGTGCTGGAGGTGAACGGCAGCGGCGGATTGCTGACCTGCGCGCTGCGACCGCATCTGATTTGGGGCCCGCGCGATCGGCACTTGATACCGCGACTGCTCAGTCGTGCTCGGCAAGGCGCGTTACGACGGGTGGGCGATGGGACGAACCGGGTCGACATGGTTTATGTGGAGAATGCCGCCGAGGCGCATCTGCAGGCGGCCGATGCACTGACCGACGGCTCGACCGTGGCGGGTCGGGCCTATTTCATTAGCCAGGGAGAGCCGGTCAATTTGTGGCAATGGACCGATGAGATATTGGAACTCGCCGGGCTGCCGCCCGTGCGGCGGTCGATCTCGCTGTCGGCCGCCTGGCGGATCGGAGCGGCAATGGAGGCAGTTTACAAGGTTTTGCGTATTAAGCGCGAACCGCGGATGACTCGATTCTTAGCAGCTCAACTGGCTACGGGCCACTATTTTGATATTTCGCGTGCCCGGCGCGATTTTGGTTACAAGGCGCGAATCTCCACCGCCGAGGGGATGCGACGGCTGGGCGAAGAGCTAGCAGGGTAGTTGCAGAGCTACCCAGTCCTGCTTTACCGGGTTAGAGGCGTTGTTTTCGGTAGTGCCGACGCTAGGCTGGCGGTTGTCAAAATAGCCGCGATTTAGTAGCCTGATTGGCTTTCGCCGACCCTTTTTCCCGCCCATCGGTACGAACCGAGTTATGATCGCTCAGTTGTCGGAGAGTCAACGGATTGTTATCACCGGCATCGGCCTGACCGCGCCGAACGGGAACAATCTGTCCGAGTTTCGGGCAAATCTTCTCGAAGGTCGTAGTGGCGTTCGCCCTTACAACATTCGTTACGTCGGCGACACGCTGGCCGGCGTCTGCGATTACGATCCCCACAAATATCAGAAAAAGAAGGGCGTGCGCCGGGGAACGCGGGCTGGCAGCGTCGGTGTATACTGCTCGCAAGAGGCGGTGCGAGACGCCGGCCTCGACTGGGAGAACGTCGACCGATCGCGGGTAGGCATCTACGTCGGGGTCACCGAGCACGGCAACGTAGAGACCGAGAACGAAGTCCACGAGCTGAAGGGATTCGATAACGACATTAAGTTTTGGTCGCATCACCACAATCCGCGGACCGTGGCCAACAACCCGGCGGGCGAGATCTCGCTCAACATGGGCATTACGGGCGCCCATTATACGATCGGCGCTGCTTGTGCCGCGGGCAACGCCGGTGTGATCCAGGGTGCCCAGATGTTGCGACTCGATGAGTGCGAGGTGGCCTTGGCGGGCGGCGTGTCGGAAAGCATTCATACGTTTGGCATCTTTGCCAGCTTCAAGGCGCAGGGCGCGCTGGCCAGTCATGACGATGCGACACGGGCGTCGCGACCCTTTGACGTGGACCGCAACGGGATCGTCGTGGCCGAGGGCGGATGTATGTATGTCTTGGAACGGATGAGCGACGCGCGGCAACGTGGCGCGAAGATTTATGGCGAGGTTGCCGGATATGCCATGAACAGCGACGCCAGCGACTTTGTGCTCCCAAATCCCGATCGGCAGGTCGAATGCATCGAGGCGGCGCTGCGGCGAGCGGGGATCACGGCCGAGCAGGTCGATATCGTCAGCACGCACGCCACCGGCACGGCCGAAGGCGACATCCAGGAATGTATCGCGCTGCGACGGACGTTCGGCGGCTGCAAAAATACGTCGATCAACAACACGAAGAGCTTCATCGGGCACGCGATGGGAGCAGCCGGTGTGCTAGAACTGTCGGGCAATCTGCCGGCGTTCGACGATGGAGTTTGCCACGCCACGATCAACGTCGACCAGCTCGATCCGGACTGTGATTTGCCCGGATTGGTGCTCCGCGAGCCACGAGAAAAATCGTCGGTGGAATATATTTTGAACAACTCTTTTGGCATGCTGGGCATCAACTCGGTGCTTATTATCAAGAGAGTTTAGTAAGGCGAGCCGCAGGCATAAGCCCGTGGGTAGAGGTGTTTTCAACAAAATGGCCCCGCAAACGTGAAATATATTTACGATTGACAAAGAGAGGAACACGGCATGACATCTGCCGATATACGAGAAGAAATTCTCGACATATTGAGAATCATCGCTCCGGACGAAGATCTTTCGGATCTGAAAGACGAGCCGCCGTTTCGCGAGCAGATTGAGCTGGACAGTATGGACTTTCTAGATATCGTGATGGAGCTACGGAAGCGGCACCGCATCCAAGTGCCGGAAGAAGACTATGGTGAATTGGCCAGCATGCAAAGCACGGTGACCTATCTCGATCCGATGATGCGCGACATCGAAAGAGTTTGATCGTTCACGCGAATTGCTTAGCCACGGATGAAACGCGGATAGAAGGAGTATTTCACCACGGAGTCACGGAGAACACGGAGACGAATACTAAAAAGAAGAACCGCCGATGAACGCGGATTGTACAAGGTTTCAAGAAATTACCAATAATTCACAGCAGACGACTCAAAACCCAATGAATCCCATGATTATCTGCGTTCATCGGCACTTATCTGCGGTTCCTTCTTCGTTTTTTGTTATTCCTCCGTGTTCTCCGTGTCTCCGTGGTGTACTCTTGCTTGTTTTATTGCATCTATGTATGACACGCTGATCATCGGTGCCGGAATGTCGGGTCTGGCGGCTGGCATTCGTCTGGCGTACTACGATCGTCGAGTCTGTATTCTCGATCGGCACTATACGATCGGCGGGCTGAATTCTTTCTACCGGCTGCGGAATCGCGAGTACGACGTCGGACTGCACGCCGTGACCAACTTCACCCCGCCCGGCACAAAGAAAGGACCGCTGGCTCGGATCTTGCGCCAGTTGCGGTTCCGCTGGGATGACTTCGCGCTGCGCGAGCAAGTCGGCTCGGAGATTGCCTTTCCCGACGTGCGGTTGCGGATGGGCAACGACTTTGAATTGTTCCGCTCTGAGGTTCATCGGCATTTTCCACAAGAGAAAGACAACTTCGAGCGGCTGCTGGGCCAGATTCTCGAATATGACGACCTCGACCAGGAGTCGTTCGACATCTCGGCCCGGCATGTCTTGGAAGATACGCTCGACGATCCGCTGCTCATCGAGATGGTCCTCTGTCCGCTGATGTGGTACGGCAATGCCCGCGAGCATGACATGGGCTTCGGACAGTTCTGCATTATGTTTCGCAGCATCTATTTCGAGGGCTTCGCACGTCCTTACAACGGCGTCCGGCTGATTCTGAAGAACTTGGTCCGCAAGTTTCGCACACTCGGCGGCGAGTTGCGGCTGCGGACCGGCGTGTCGCGGATCAAAACCGAGGGCGATCGGGCGGTGGGCGTGGTGCTCGATGACGGAACCGAACTGGAGTGTCAGAACATTCTCTCTTCGGCCGGCTCTGTCGAGACGCGTCGGTTGTGTGACCCAGGCTATGAAGCCTCGCCTGAGAGCGTCGGTCAGCTCAGCTTCACCGAGGCGATTTCCGTTTTGGATTGCCAGCCGAAAGAGTTGGGCAACGACCGCACCATCGTGTTTTTCAACGATTCGGACAAAGTCCACTGGCAGAAGTCGGACCAGCTATGCGATGTCCGCTCGGGCGTCATCTGCTCGCCCAATAACTATTGCTACGAAGACGACGAGGGCGAACTGGCCGACGGCTTTATGCGCGTCACCTCGATCGCCAATTTCGACGCCTGGCAAAACCTTTCCAAAGAAAAATATGAGCTAGCGAAGCTCCACTGGTACGATCAGATTGTGGACTCGGCCGTGCGATTCGTGCCCGACTTCCGCCGGGCCGTGATCGACACCGATATGTTTACGCCGACGACGATTCGTCGCTTCACCTGGCACGACAATGGCGCCGTGTATGGCTCACCGAAGAAACAACTTGACGGCACAACGCATTTGAAGAATGTGATTCTCTGCGGCACCGACCAAGGTTTCGTCGGCATCATCGGTGCGATGATGAGCGGCGTATCGATGGCGAATCAGTATTGTTTGCGGTAGGGGAGTAGTAGCGAGTTGTTAGTAGCAAGTTTCAAGTTCGGAATCAAACACCCCACATGCCACGTGATTTTCTAAAACACGCCAAGGATCGGTACGACGTCGTCGTGATCGGTAGCGGGCTAGCCGGGATGACGGCCGCCAATGTGCTCGCCCGCGCGGGCCGCAGTGTGCTGCTCGTCGAACAACATTACAAGCTGGGCGGCATGGCCACTTGGTTCAAGCGACCGGGCGGACATATTTTCGACGTGTCGCTGCACGGCTTCCCGGTCGGCATGATCAAAAGCTGTCGGCGATATTGGACCCGTCAGATCGCCGACTCGATCGTGCCGCTCAAGAATATTCGGTTCGACAACCCGATGTTTTCGCTCACCACGAGCTTCGACCGCGTGGACTTTACTCGGCTGCTGACCGGGCAGTTGGGTGTCGAGCCAGCCGCAGTCGAATCGTTTTTCGACGCGGCGCGGGGAATGAACTTTTACGACGATCAGACGACCACGGTCCGCGAGCTGTTCGATCGGTTTTTTCCCGGCCGCGAAGACGTCATTCGGCTGCTGATGGAGCCGATCACCTATGCCAACGGATCGACGCTCGAAGACCCGGCGATCAGCTACGGCATTGTCTTTTCAAACTTTATGTCCAAGGGCGTCTATACGTTCCAAGGGGGCACCGACCGGCTGATCCGTTTGATGCACGAGGATCTCAAGCAAAACGGCGTCAACATCTGTATTCGAGCCAACGTGACCAAGATTCTGGTCGATGCCGGCTCGGTGGCGGGCGTCGAGGTCAACGGCCGCACGATTCGTACCGGCGCGGTTGTCTCGAACGCCAACTTGAAGCTGACGATCTTCCGGCTCATCGGCGAAGAATACTTCGACCGGCAGTTTGTCGACGAGGCGCGAGCCGTGCGACTGAACAACTCCAGCACCCAGGTCTACATGGGACTCAAGCCGGACGAACGGATTGACGAAAGCACGGGCGACCTGTTGTTCAGCAGCACGGCACCGTTGTTTCGGACCGATTTGCTATTGAGCCGAGACATTACCAGCCGTACGTTTTCGTTCTATTATCCGCGGACCCGGCCCGAGGGTCGGCCACGCTGCTTGATCGTCTCAAGCACGAACGCCCGGTATGAAGATTGGGCCGATCTCGACGACGAGGCGTACGAGGCGAGCAAGCAGGACTTAATCGACACGACGCTCGACGCGGTCGAAAAATATGTGCCCAACATTCGCGACCGGTTGGATCACGTCGAGGCCTCCACGCCGCTAACCTTCAAACATTATACTCAGCACGCGCAGGGGTCCAGCTTCGGCACGAAGTTCGAAGGGCTGGCCGTAAGCCGGGGCTTGCCGGACCAAGTGGGCGGGCTGTTCCATGCGGGCAGCGTGGGCATTATCATGTCGGGCTGGCTCGGCGCGATCAACTATGGCGTGATCGTGGCCAACGGCGTCGATTCGCTGCTGCTGCAGCGCAGCGGGGCCAGCGCAACGAACACGGCTGTGGTGCGATAAATCCGGGTGGCACTGCTGGCTTGTCCAGCAGTGGACAGCGGGTACACGGTTTACACTGCTGGGCAAGCCAGCAGTGCCACCCGTAAAAAGCGATACATGCCCATGACACGCAAAGCGATTGAAGCCGCGATCTCGCACCGCGATCCGT
>CAUYYY010000031.1:0-11152 GCA_963577165.1 Planctomycetota bacterium
GGGTGAGCACTTCAGCATCATGCCCCGCGCCGATCTCTCGATGGACGACTACACGACACTGCGCCATGTGTTGGGCTTCATCCAAGACGAACTTGCCGGGCGCAGCACGTCGTCGGCCGAGCCGGTTGTTACCGGCAGTGAGTCACCCCAGGCATCTGCGACAGCCACGCCACCGGCGTCGCCGTCTCAGTCCGGCGTAGCGGAACCGAGTTCCGCCCAGGTATCGCCGGCTGCCGCGGCCACAGCACCCGCGATGGACCCCAGTGCCTCGATTCCTGCCGCTTCACCAATGGTCCAGCCGACGACGGGCGCCACCGGCCAGCCTGACACGAATGACCAGGCCGAGACGAACGGTCCTCGCTACGAAACGGGCCGCCGGCACGGCCTTGAGCACCGCGATGCGATACTCGCCGCACTGAAGCGGTCGGCCGATCTGGCCATATCTATAGGTGATGGAACCGACCCGATTCCACGCATTGAGAATCCGGCCAGCCGATTCACGGCCGAAGAACTCGAAGAGATGAGCGGCATGGCCGACGCGGTTGGTGTCGCGCTCGGCAACGTCCTGGCTTATCAAGTCGCCGAGGCCGGATCACCTGTCACGGCAGTCATCCGAACACCCGCGCCGGCGCCGCCCACAAACAGTCCGGCTCCGACGGAAGAGACTGCTGAACGGGTCATGCGTCGTTACGTGTCGAGCGTAACCGAAGCACCGCTGTCGGCCGATGATTGCGGCGCGCTCACACCTGCCGGGCCGGCCATCATTCTTGGCAAAAACCTCCGCGCTGATGCACTGCGCGGAAAACTCATCCAACTCGGCTGTCAGGTTCACACAATCCAAGATGACCATCCCGATAAGGCCCTGGCCGAGCTCGATCGCATCTGGCAAAGCGGCCCGGCCCCGCATCTGTTCATCATGAGCGGTTGCGACCAACTGCATTGCAAGCCGGCCGCCGTGCGCCCTTGGCAGCGGCCGGCCAGTGAATCGCTCATCACACCGCTGGTCATCGCTCAGTGTTGGGCTGAGATGGTGGCCGAGGCCTCGCTCCACCAGCAGGCGACGCTCGTCGCCGTCACGGCGCTCGGCGGAGATTTCGGTTTCCACAATATCTCGCCCTTTACGATTGGCGGCGGCCTGACCGGCATGCTCAAATCGATCCGTCGCGAATGCGATTGGATTCGCGTGAAGATCATCGACACCACGCCCGTCGAAGAAGCGTTTGCCACGGCTGACTATATCCTCGGCGAACTCGTCTCGACCACCTCCGAAGCCGAGGTGGCCTATGTCGGCACCCGTCGGCACTTGGTTCGCACCGTGGCCGAGCCGATCGACAAGAATCAAAAAGTCGAAGTCCCGCGCGGCGGCACTTGGCTTGTCACGGGCGGAGCACGCGGCGTCACGGCGCTGGTCGCTCGTGAGATCGCGCGACGCTACGGCCTAAAACTGCATCTTCTCGGCAGCAGCCCGGTGCCGCAGGTCGACCCTGCCTGGCGCGATCTATCCGGCGAGGGCCACGAACAGCTGAAAGCCACCATCATGCGCGAGGCGCGAGCGACAAACGAAGCTCCGCTGGCCGCTTGGAACCGTGTCGAAAAGGCGATCGAGATCGATGCGAACCTGCGTCGTCTAGCGGCCGACGGGGTGCGGGCAACGTATCACCCTTGCGATGTCTGTTCGCGCGATGACATGGCCCGTGTTGTGGATGAAGTACGGCGCGCTGACGGAGCAATCGAAGGCATTATTCATGGCGCCGGCGTCGAGCTGGCATGTCGTTTGTTTAAAAAGAAACGTGAAAACGTCGCGGCCACCATCGGCTCGAAAGTCGATGGCGCACTGACCTTGATGGAGCTGACCCAAGACGATCCGGTCCGCTATTTCATCGGCTTCGGATCGACCAGCGGTCGCTTCGGTGGCCATGGACAAGCCGACTACTCGGCCGCCTCCGACATGTTGAGCAAGGCCATCAATTGGTATCGCACATTCCGGCCCAATTGCCACGCTTGTAGTTTCCACTGGCCAAGCTGGGAAGATGTCGGCATGGCCGTCCGACCGCAAATCAAGGAAAACCTCGAAAGCGCCGGACTCAGCTTCATGCCGACCGCCGAAGGCATGAAGTTTCTCATCGAAGAACTCGAAGCCGGATTGCCCGAACCGGAAGTGCTGATCCTCGATCGCCCGTTTCTACTCGACTTGGACGAAACAATGACGCGCCAACCGTTCGAAACCAAGCAACGACCCACTGAGCAATCCACCGTGACCTTGGCATCGCAACCGGCGGTGCCCGCAACGCTCGATCAAGTGGTCGCCGACTTGCCGCTGGTCGACTTAGTTGTTGAACAACCCCACGGAGGCCGTGTCGTCACGCAAATCGACGCCAATCCGGCCGCGGAAGTGTTCCTTACCAACCACACTGTCAATCGGCGGCCGCTGCTACCGGCCGTCGTCTCGATGGAGATGTTCGCCGAAGCGGCCACCTGCCTGCATCCGGACAAGAAAATCATCGGCTTTTCCAACATGGAACTAACCGCTGGACTGTCGTTCTATACCGGCCGCATCCAACCACTCCGGGTGTTCGCCACCGAGACCGACGGTTTCATTGATTGCCAATTGCATAATTTTTTTGAACAGGCCGAGGACGCTGCGAACGACGCCGGCCGCGTGTTTGCCAAGGGCCAGGTCGAACTCGGCGACGTCATGCCGGTGATCGAGCAGGCGGAGCCCGGTTATCCGACCTTAGGCTGGGCACCCTACGAATATCCCGAAGGTTGGGACGTCATGTACCACGGTCCGCCGCTCCGCTGCGTCACCCATATGGCCAGCCAGCGCGATGGCGGTCGCGCGAAACTGATCGGTGCGCCGCCGTTGCAACTGGCCGGCAATCGAAGCGGTCGGAACTGGATCGTGCCCTCGGCGATTCTCGATGGCTGCATGGTCGCCTGTGGCGGCTACGCATATTTCATGATGGAACGCCGCGTCGAGATTCCAAAATCAATCAATCGTTTTCGGTTCAGCCGTCAACCGATCGAGGGTGAGGAGTGCGTGATGCGGTTCTTTTATCGTGCAACCGAAGAGAACGGCAGTTGCTACGATTTCACACTGTTCGGTGCGATTGGCGACGTCATTTTCTCGGTTGAAGGTTATCACACGACATTGATCGGTGGGAGTTGAATTATGCCATACTTCCATGCGATAAAACCCCATGTCATAAAACAACGTTCCGCCACGCTCGACGCACTGCGACCGGCGCTTGCGGAACGCCACGACAATGCCTGGCTCTCGGACAGCGAATGTGAGCTGGCGGCGCGCTTCGGCCACCACGATCGCCGCTACCAATGGCTGGCGGCACGATTCGTTGCGAAACAGCTGATCGTCGAACATCTCCGCCAGACGTGTTCCTCGCCAACCACAATTGATCTACGATCGGTTTACATCCAGTCGACCGACGCCACCGGTCGCCCGATCCGTCCCCGTGCTTACGTCGCGGGCCGGCTACAAGACTGGTCGCTTTCGATCTCCCACTCTGAATCGGTCGTATATGTCGCGCTCTCCATACAAAAGAGCCTGTCGGTTGGCGTTGACGTGATTGACATGCAGAGTCCCAACCGCACCCGACTAATCGCCTGGATGAGCGGGCGCGAGCGGCAGACATTCTCGGCCAACGGCAACGGAGATCGCTGGTGCTCAGCTCGCGATTGGGCAGTCAAAGAAGCCGTCTACAAGGCCACCAACCGCGGCGAATCGTTCATGCCGGGCAAGCTCGAAGTTTTCCGCGATCGCCACGGCCGGCTCGGCTGCCGGCTTCCCGATGGCCAACTTCCGAGCAGCTTACAGATCAACAACTGTGAGTCGGCCGGTCATTTTTACGTTCTGGCCGCTACGTCGACTAGTCGCTGAATGAACTACATAACAGGCACGGAGAACACAGAGAAAACGACGACGGAAGTACGAACCACGAATGAAACGAATTAACACGAATTGAAAAACATGGCAAATGTCATACGGTCAACATCTTGCATTCGCCGGTTCCTCGGAGCCCCGTACCTTTTCGTTCATTCGTATCCATTCGCGTTGTTCGTGGTTACTCTTTCCTCCGTGACTCCGTGGTGAAAACTACTCGCTTTACAGTTCTCATTTCATCTTGGTGAACAGCTGTGAATTTGCCTATTTTCGAGGACGCGTTGCTATGATCGACTTATCAGGAAAAATCGCTCTGGTCACCGGCGGATCGCGCGGCATCGGCCGTGCCTGTGCGTTGCGGCTCGCCGACCATGGCGCCGATGTGATTGTCAATTACGTCACTGCCCATTCCGCAGCGATGGAAGTCGCCGAACAAATTCGGGACAAGGGCCGCAACGTCGCCATCGTCAAAGCCGACGTTAGCGAGCGCGACGATGTCGAATCGATGGTCGAGTTTATCAAGTCCGAATTCGGTATGCTCGACATCCTGGTGAACAACGCGGCGACCGGCGGCTTTCGCCCGCTTGTGACCACGACCGATCGTAACTTCGAAGCGGCCATGAACATTAACGTCCGGCCGCTCATCTACCTGATACAATCGACGCTGCCGCTGCTTGAATCGAGCGAGGGCCGTGCCAAAGTCGTGGTCATGTCGAGCCACGGTTCGCACATGGCTCTGCCGATGTACGGCACGATCGGCGGATCTAAGGCCGCACTCGAATCGCTCACCCGCCATTTTGCCCTCGAGCTGGGCGACCGCGGAATCAATTTCAATATCGTCAAAGCGGGCCTGGTCGAAACCGACTCGACACGACGTCTTCCCGGAGCCGATGCGATATTCGCCGGACGCACGTACAAAACCATGGTGGGCGATCGGTACCTGACGACTGAGGACGTGGCCGATGCCGTCGTTTATCTGTGCAGTTCCATGAGCGATCTGGTGCAGGGCGAAACACTCACGGTCGACGGCGGCGCGGCAATCCACGTCTGACGTAAATTCGGAATAGGGAATGGAATAGGGAATGCGGAATGCGGAATAATGAACGGCCGTATTTCATCCGGTATGCTGCTTTGATTGCGCTGCTGATCGTGCCAACCGGTGCATCACTCCGCGCCGATCCGCCGTGTGCCTCGCTGCTGCCCCGGTCGACCACCGCATACCTAGCCTGTGACCATTTCGAGCAACTTCGCCAGGCATGGCAACGGACGCAGTATGCACAACTCATCGGCGACTCGCAGATGGCGCCGTTTGTCAATGAGTTGAAAAACTATCTTGACCACGGCTTGCCCGGCGGTCACCCTCCGCTCGGCATCGGCTGGACCGACTTTTCGGCACTCGCCCGGGGCCAAGTCTGCCTGGCACAAGTCTCTCCGCTGTCGCCCGAGAAGTCTGACACGGAGCAGACGCCGGCAGCATTCGCGCTGCTGATCGATACGCGGGGAAACCGAGCGTCTGTCGCGTCTGTGCTCAAGAAACTCGATGCACAGTATGAATCGCAGGCCGTAGAGCGCGGTGAGGAAACCATCGGTTCGACGACGATCGTTTCGTATCTGCTGCCCACACAGTCTGACAAGAATGACACGGCTGCACGACGTTGCTACTTTCAAACCGACCGGTGGCTGGGCATCACCAACCACATCGACTTGGCTCGCGACATTCTGACCCGTATCTTGGATCAGGACGACGGGGATCGGGACGATGACCGTCTCGCTGCACTCGCTGCCTTCGACCACTGCCTCGGCTCAGCAGCGAGACCAGGATCGAACCCGCCGGGCCACGTCCGTTGGTTCGTCCGACCGTTTGACCTGCATCATTCGATGCTCAGCCAGGAGGACAAACTACCGGGCGACCACCAACTTCAGCTCGCCGAACAGGGTTTCCGAGTTATCGAGGGCATCGGCGGCCAAATCGCCTTCGCCCACAATTCACTTGAGTTGGCGCGGCGCACGAGTGTCTACATGCCGGGAGCACTAACCAAAGTCGCGCAGATGCTGTCGTTCCATGAGGCAAGCCAACTCGCGGAAGTTCCCGCCTGGGTTCCGTCCGCCACGCAACAGTTCACGTCCGTCCGTTGGGATCTGTCGGGCGCACTGCGCGGTTATGGCGCGCTGTTCGACACGCTGTATGGTGACGGCATCGACGGCATATTCGAGGACGTGCTGGTTGACCTACGCAGCAATGAACCTGGCGCACCCGGCGTCGATATTCGTCGCGACCTGCTGGCCCACTTACAGCCACCGCTCTTCATCGTGCGCCCCGCGAAGCCGAACGGCGCGGCAACCGACACCATCTACGCGATGCAGGTCAAGAATCCCCAGGCCGTCACTACGGCGGTTCGCAAGATACTTGAAGGCGATCCGGAAATAGATATCCACCAGATCGGACCGCACACGGTCTGGGTTTTTCGCGATCGAAAGGCACCCGATGCCGCGGTCGGCGCGCAACCGGTGTTCGGACCCGATCTATCGAACATCGCCATCACCGCGGCCAACGGCACCTTGTTTGTCGTGACCGACTTTGGCCTGCTGAAAAACGTATTGGAGCGGCCTCCTGCAACGCCGATGCTTGCCAACGACGTAGAATACCGTCGCGTCACGCTGGCCATGAAACAACTTGGCGCCACAAGGACGTTCGCCCATCAGTTCCATCGTCGAGGCGAGGATCTGCGTTCGACGTACCAGCAGCTGCGATCGCGGGGATCTCAGCAGACGACCTGGCTCGGTGCTTGGCTGAACGACACAATCTCCCGCATGGCTGCGGATATTGATTTCTCGCTTCTGCCTCCGTTTGAAATCGTCGCACACCATCTTCCGTCAAGCGGCGAATTCGTCCAGCGCACCAAGCACGGCTGGATCCAGTTCGGCGTCACATTAGGAAGTGATGAGTAGCTTACACCCACGGGCTTACGCCCGTGGCTCGCCAATCGTGAAATGCTCTCGCGTCCGCGATACGAAACAATCGAGCAGCCCACGCGCATCGTCCCTGGTCATCACCGTGCCATCACACATCGTGCTGATCGTTAGTCGATTGGCATATGTCGTAATCGAAAATACGGCCCGGGTCATGGGCCGTAGCGGCGGCACGCCCGTGATATCGTCCAGCAGCAGGTTGCCCACATGAATCCGCCCGTCGGTCCGCGGAAACCGTGCCGAGAACCGTCGCGTCGGATCGCCGAGGTTCGTCAGCACGGCCGTCGCAAAGCACCGTTTGCTCCTCAGCCCCCACGACATCAAAAAAGGCCAGCGCTGGGCAACCGCCAACATCCCGATGAAATAGAGCGAGAGCCGATACTTGAGAATGGCATCTGTCTCCCCTCGCAAACCGCCAAGCAACTCGCTGCCCGCCTGGCAAGCATCGGTCCGCCGTGTAAGAAAGGAGTAGCTCATCACATTGGCCGCTGGCATAGCCAGATCATCCCGCCCACGCATGCTTGTCGGCATCACGACGCGCAGATATCGTTTGGGTCGATCTTCGTCGTGCTGTGCGTTCCAATCGCGGAGCGCCAAGAATAGATCGTGCAGCAGCAGATCGTTCAGCTTCGCACCACCGGCGGTAGCGGCCACCCGCAGTGATCGCAACACCTCACTCGAAAAACGCTGCGATACAAATGCTAAGCTACGAACGTTGTCCGTTGCTATGCCTTGCGATGCGCCGGATAGCGCAATCGGAAACGGCGACTGGTGATAGAACCGGATCGCCTCTTGGATTCCGAATCGAGTCTCGCTCAGGCGCTGACGCCATGGACGCGGCATCAGTCCGAAATTACCACGCATAGCCAGCCGGCCCGTGTCCAAGGAGGCCAGCGATGTCCGCTGGTCGCCGTCCATCTCCGCAGCATACGCTACCAACAAATCTTCGACGAATCGGAACCCGCCAATTCCGTCGCAACAAGCATGATGAAACTGGAGACGAATTTCGCTCCGCTCGCCACCCTGTCGCACCCAGATGCTCAGCCCGGCCCGTTGGTACAAATTGACCGGCTGGCCGTAGCCACCATCGAGCGGCCCGTTTTCCCATGAAACGTCGATCGAAGCCCAATCGATCGGCGTTTCCCCGTCAGCTGGAACCCACGTATGAGCGTACTTGCCCATCGACTCCACGTGGGCCGAAAGAAGCGGATGCCGCGTGATGGCGGCCCGTACGGCTCGATCGAACGCCTCCTGCTCGATACGCCCGAGGAACGCCAACTGGATGATGAACGTCTGCGGATACCCTGGCCGTTGATCGGCCAGCTGGAACTCCTCAAACAGCGTAAACGGCAACGGGAACAGCGCGTGCATCAAGAAAACATTCGATTATAATAGAGGATTGGAGCCAGACGCAGGCATTGCACCCAGGGATGGCCACCCCCGGGCTTCAAAGCCAATACACCGATACCAAAATCTACGCAAGTGTACCTCCTCAATTTTAGCCGCGCCAGAATGGACAAGCAAACAAGCCAATCACGCGCTAAATGTTTTAGCGTTAAACTACCAGCACCCCGGCTGCTTCAGACAGATCGGCGTGCTGGAAAGTCTCGCTGGAAAGCAGCCGGGGTGCTTTCTAGCGCTACATGGTTTGGCCTTTTTTTTTGGTCGGTGCTCTCGATCGTACTCACCGTCGCTGGCACTCGTCCCTCGGAAGCCGGGCCGGTGGAAGACGATGTGCGTCGCGCCCACGCCGCGGTCGATCGCGTGCTGGCTGATGATGGCATTGGAAATGACTGGCGCAAATATCTGGCGATCGAACAGCTCGAACAGCAACTCAACCTCGGCGACCAGGCAAACGTCCGAATCGTTCGTGGAATCCGCGATCGCTTTGCCTACGATGACGAAGCAAAAATACTCAAGAGGTCTCCTTACCGACCAGCATACCATGCGATCGAAGCCTGGTTGGCGCGCCTCGAGTTGCCTCGGTCGGTCGAGCTGCCCGATCTGGTTCGCCATGCGGCCGACATTGCCACGCTGCCCGCCACGCCCTCTGTCCGGCAGACACTCGCGCAGCTTCGTCGCGCCGTCGATCAGATGGACACATACTTCGACCACTTTGGCTCCGAGGAACAGAAAGACTGGCGAACTTATCTTCACTGGACAGACATGAAGACGCTGCTGGCTGCAGCCCCTCAACCCAACGCTGAGGCGCTCTACGCGATCGCCCGTCGCTACGAAGGCGCCGCACCGCTGTTTCGCGAAAGTGGCGCCAAGACGATTGAAAACATGGCCGTTGCGTTGCGGCTTGCTGTTCGGGATCTGCGCCGCGCCGAGACCACCGGGGCCGATCTCAAAGAGCATTTGCTCGCACTGGCCAATCGACTGCAAACCCATCTCGACCACCCGACAGCCGCCACCGCCGAAGCGGTCGGAGAGCAGCTCGGCTGGCTGCGTGACCGCGACCTCAACCACTCGCTCCTCAAAGTGATCGACGCGCATTACCGCCGCGAGAATCTTTACATCAACGTATCGCGCCGGTTGGCCGCGGCAGGCATTGAATTCACCGAGGACGTGAAATCGCCCATCGATGTCGAGATTCGTGGCACCTACTTCAGGGGCGAAAACCAGACGCGTGGCGCGCTGGGCATGCAGTGGGTACCCAATTATGAAAATGCCCTAGTCCATTTCGTCTATCAGGCAACCGTCGCTACCAATGCCTATGGCAGTGACAGCGGCGTGACCTTTCACAGCCAAGGCACCGTCCGAGTCGCCGGCGAGAAACAGGTCACACTCGACGACACCGGATTGCGTTGGAAATCGGCGGCCGCTCAAGCCATTCATGAGAGCGACATCATCGACACGAATGCCGACGGGCGAGAGATCGGTTACGTCTATGATGAAAAATCACTTACCGAACGCGCGGTCGAACGTTTGGCCGCCGCAGATGCTCGCGCTACCTTAGACCGTCGGGCCGACGATGCTTTTGGTGCCGCCCAAAAATTTCTCATGTACAAAATGCGCATTCCACTCATGAAACAAAACGCCTTTCCAGCACAGCTTGAAATGCGGACATCTGAGAACAATATGATGCTTACCGCTACCCAGGCCACACCGTGTCAGATGGCCGCGGCCACCGACCCGCCCGACCTGCCCCCCGGCTCCGACCTTTCCTTTCGGATGCACGCTTCCACGATTACCAATTTGGCTGTCCCACTGTTTGGCGGCCGCACCATGACCGAACCAGAAATCGAAACGTTCGTCGACGACTATCTCGGCTTTGTGCCTACCGGTCTACAGACCACCGATGCGAGTCGGCCCTGGTCCGTCACGTTCGAACGGCAACATCCCATCACCCTCCAGTTGGACGACGGCATACTGACCGTCCAGCTTCGAGCCGATCGTTTTCACGTCGGTGAAAAAGAATATCCCGCCATGCGGATTGCTGCCCGTTATCAACTTGCCGTGGGCAAAGAGGGCCTGGCCGGCGTTCGCCAGACCCCGTTGGAGATCCTGCCGAAAGAGTACCAGGCAGGCCAGCGGCTCGGCGCACGGTTCTCGACCTTCCGCACCATCTTCCGCAAGCGGTTCGACCGAGTCTTTCCCGAAAGCATCCCGCTCGATCGATTCCGGCTCGGGGGTAATTGGAATTGGGTCGGTGATATCGAGATCGACAACTTCAGTGCCGACGATGGTTGGCTCGCGCTACACTACCGCCTGCCCACGCCCGCCTGGCCGCCCGCCGACGCCCAGCCAGCTGAGCCGCGACGGCTCGATGCCAAGTAGGGTGTCCGGCTGGCTCGCTTTTCTACGCCTCTTGCCGGAACTGCGCTACCGCTTGTTCCGGCCTACATTATTGATTCCTGCTCGTCGCATGCAGAATGTGCAGGCCGACCAGCCTCGCCACCAAAACCGCCAGATAGAGTTGCCCTAATACCGCTTGCAGCACGGCACACATTCGGGCCACGGGCGACGCGGGAACGATGTCGCCGTACCCCAGCGTGGTCATCGTCACGAAGCTGTAATACCCCGCATTTCCCAGATGAGTTGCCTGACTTTGGCATGCAATTTGCGCCAACCCTTTGAAAACAAGGGATTTGACGCGTTTCATGCCAATGTGACAGGGGAACCCCATGGGTGACGCAAAAAACGACGATTTACGAGTCAGTTTTGACAGCCGCTTGAAGCTCAAGTTCCTGGGTAGCCAGATCACAACCGACGCCGGGTTGTTGGCGTATCGGGAACTTGACGAGGCGCTTGGTCTCACCGAAATGAGTGCAGACAACC